>CAZLMV010000027.1:0-16985 GCA_964560625.1 uncultured Bacteroides sp.
GAAGACTTCGCCGAATTCGGCCTCGGCATGAACATCGCCAACAAGAAGATGCGCGAACGCGTGACCCGCCTCGTCGAGCAAGGCACCCAGTGCTCCTGCTGCTCCGACGAGCTCAAGGCCCTGTTCAACGAATGGCTCCAGGTGAAAAACGACGGCGAAAAGAGCCGCGAAGTGGCCGATAAGATCATCCCCCTGATCGAAAAGGGCGACTGCGACATCTGCCGCGAGCTCACCGAGCTGAAAGGCTACTTGGTTAAGCGCGCCCACTGGATCATTGCCGGCGACGGCGCCGCTTACGACATCGGCTTCGGCGGCCTTGACCACGTGCTTGCCTCGGGCGAAGACGTAAACGTCATCGTCGTTGACACCGAAGTATACTCTAACACCGGCGGCCAGGCCTCAAAGGCTACCCCCGTAGGCGCCATCGCCAAGTTTGCCGCTGCCGGCAAGCGCGTGCGCAAAAAGGACCTCGGCCTGATTGCCTCCACCTATGGCTACGTTTACTGTGCACAGGTTGCCATGGGCGCCGACAATGCTCAGACCCTCAAGGCCATCCGCGAAGCCGAGGCCTACGACGGTCCGTCAATCATCATTGCCTACGCTCCCTGTATCAACCACGGCATCAAGAACGGCATGGGCAAGAGCCAGGAAGAAGAACGTCGCGCCGTAGAATGCGGTTACTGGCACCTGTGGCGCTACAATCCCGCGCTCGAAGCTGAGGGCAAGAACCCCTTCACCCTCGACAGCAAGGAGCCGCAGTGGGATAAGTTTGAAGACTTCCTCAAGGGCGAAGTTCGCTTCGCATCGGTGCTGAAATCCTTCCCCGCCGAAGCCGCCGAACTCTTCGAAGCCGCCAAGCAAAACGCCCTGTGGCGCTACAACAACTACCGCCGTCTGGCCCGCCAGCAGTGGGGCATCGACCCCGCCGGCGCCAACGCCGAATAAATTCCCGCAATCCCCCACAAAAAAAGCTGAGCCCTCCGGGACTCAGCTTTTTTTTATGGGAGCAATGGGAGTTATGGGAGTTATGGGAAGATTGGGACTCCCACAACTCCCAATATTCCCAATCTTCCCAATCTTCCCATTTCCCTGCGGCTTAAACAATAAAAGAGGCCCGGTGTGCGTTAGTTTGGTGTGAAGAGACGAATTTTAGCTTTTATGGTTATGGGGCTCATCGGGATTGGGCTCGCGTTTGGTCAGCGACTTAATGATAAGTTGCTGAATCGTCCGTATGCTGACCTAAAGGCTTGGCATTTAGGCTTTTCCGTGGGTATTCATGCCCAGGACCTGACGTTTACCCACTCGGGGTTCATCACCGACGACGGGCAGCAGTGGGTCATGGAGCAGCCGTCGTTCAGCCCGGGCTTTTGCGTCAACGGACTGATCGATTTCCGCCTGAACACTCATTTCAACGTGCGCTTGGCTCCGGGCCTTTGGTTCGGCAATAAGGTCGTGGAGATGAGGGATTTACACTCGACGGAGACTCAGCACCAGAACATCAAGTCGACGCTCTTGGTGATGCCCATAGACCTGAAATTTTCGTCGCTGCGCTATCGCAACGTGCGCCCCTATCTGACGGGCGGAGTGATTCCGACGTTTGACGTGGGCAAGCACCGCATGTCGGACCTGATTCAGCTTCAGAAGTTTGACTGCATGCTCTCGGTGGGCTTGGGTTGCGACGTCTATTTTCCTTATTTTAAGTTCATTCCGGAGATTAAATTCTGCTGGGGCCTGACCGATTTGCTGCGCCACAAGCGCTCGGACTTGGCCGAGGACCCGCTGAGCATGCGCTACACTCAGTCGCTGAGCAAGGTTACGCAGAAAATGATTGTCCTTACCTTCTATTTCGAATGAAACGCCTGTTGCCACTGCTGTTATGCCTGATTATGACCCTCGGGGCTCGCGCCGAGATGGTCGACCCGTCGCTGACCCAATATTTCCAGGCTCCGGGGCTGTTTAACCCGGCGGCTGCGGGGTCCACGGACCTGCTGCGCATCCGCGTGGGCAGCCGCATGCAGTGGATCGGCATTGACGGGGCTCCGCGCGACTTCATGGCGACGGCCGACGTGCCTTTTCAGCTCATTAACCGGCGCTGGGGCGCGGGAGTGGCGATGATTCAGGAGACCATAGGCCTCTACTCCACCCTGAGCATGGGCGTGCAGATTGCCGGGCGCCAGAAAATCGGCAAGGGCTACCTGAGCTTCGGCCTCCAGGCGGCCTATCTGAACCAGCAATTCAAGGGCTCAAAGGTGGTGATCCCTGACGACGATGACTTCCACGAAAGCACCGACGACGCCATCCCGACGCAAGACGTCACGGGTCAGGGCTTTGACATGAACGTGGGCCTCACCTACACTCACCGCTGGTTTACCGTCGGCCTCAGCTGCACTCACCTGCTCTCGCCCAAGGTCAAAATGAGGCGCGAAGGGAGCGAGGGCGCAAGCAGCTCGGGCGAGCAAGAATGGCTATTTCCCTTTGACCGTACACTTTATTTTACGGCTGAAAGCAATATTCCGATAAAAAATACGTTATTTGAAGTGTTACCCTCCCTGATGGTGCGCACGGATTTGGCATCCTTTCAGGCCGACGTAACCGCCCGCCTGCGCTGGAAGAAGTTCCTGACGGCAGGCTTGGGCTACCGGACGCAGGACGCGCTGAGCGTCATGCTTGAAGGCGAATATAAGGGGATCACCCTCGGTTATTCCTACGATTATTCGCTGTCGCCCATCATGCGGGCCACTTCCGGGAGCCACGAAGTTTGGGTCGGTTACTCGATGAAGCTGAATTTCGGCGAAAAGAACCGCAATGCCCACAAAAGCATCCGCCTGATGTGACCCCCGGAGGAGGAGCAACGCAAACAAATAAACCGATTAAAAAAACACTAAGAACTTGACAATATGAATGTAACGAAAGTCTTTTCGGGTCTCCTGATAGCCGCAGCGTCGATGGGCGCGCTGAGCTCCTGCGCCGGATCGGCGTCGGGTTCGGGCGGCGAAGTAACGGGCGTGTCGTCCGGGAGCTGGAGCGAGCCTACGCCTTACGGGATGGTGCTTGTTGACCGCGGGTCAATCCACGCCGGCCCCTCCAAGGCCGACTCGCTGCGCGGCATCGCAGCCGATTCGCGCGGCATCAGCGTGGAATCCTTCTGGATGGACGAAACCGAAATCACCAATGGCAAGTATAAGCAATTCGTCTTCTGGGTGCGCGACTCGATTATCCGCGAGCGCTTGGCCGACCCGGCATTTGGCGGCAACGAGGAATTCCGCATTGAGGAAGACAAGGAGGGCAACCCCATCGGCCCGTTCCTGAACTGGAACAAGCCGATTCCTTGGCGTAACCCCAACGAGGACGAAAAGCGCGCCATCGAGAGCGTCTATCGCGTCAACCCCATCACCGGCGTGAAGGAGCTCGACGCCGCTCAAATGAACTATCGTTACGAAACCTATAACCACACGGAAGCCGCACGCCGCCGCAACCGCTTGGATGCCTCGCGCCGCGAATATAACACCGACAAGCCCACCCCGACGGCCGTCCCCCAGATCAGCAAGGACACAGCCTACATCAACGACGAGGGCATGATTATCCGCGAAACCATCAATCGCGGCCTCACCGGCGATTACGACTTCCTGAACACTTACATCGTCAACATCTATCCGGACACCACGGCCTGGATCAACGACTTTGACAACGCTTACAACGAGCCCTACACGCGCCTTTACTTCTCCAACGGCCTCTACAATGACCATCCGGTGGTGGGCGTCAGCTGGGAGCAGGCCACGGCGTTTGCCAACTGGCGCACGGACTTCCTGCGCCGCTCCTTAGGCAAGGAGGGCGTCTACGTGGAGCCCTATCGCCTGCCGACGGAATCCGAATGGGAATACGCCGCGCGCGCCGGCGAGGATGAGAACATCTACCCCTGGGCCGGCGACCTGCCGATAATGGAAGACAAAGGCTGCTTCTATGCCAACTTCAAGCCGGCCGACGGCAACTATATGCGTGACGGCCACTTGATTACGTCAAAAGTGGGCACCTATCAGCCCAACGACTTCGGGCTCTACGACATGGCCGGTAACGTCAGCGAATGGACCTCCACGGCCTTCACCGAATCCGTGGGCAAAATCACCTCTGACCTCAATCCGCAGTATCGCTACGACGCCGCCAAGGAAGACCCCTACAAACTCAAGCGCAAAATCGTGCGCGGCGGTTCGTGGAAGGACGTCGTCTCCGACATCCGATCGGACATCCGCATGTGGGAATACCAAAACGAGCAGCGCTCCTACATCGGCTTCCGCTGCGTGCGCACCCAAATCGGCATTGCCAAAGGCACTAAATCACGTAAGAACTAAGACTTTCACACCCAACCATCATTATGACAAAAATCAAAAAATATAAGACCGCCATCGGGCGATTTCTTGCCGGCGAGAGCGGCCAGCGCTTCTTTAACTTTGCCTACTCCATCGGTGCGGCCATCGTGATCTGGGGTGCGCTGTTTAAGATTCTTCACCTCCCCGGCGGCAACCTGCTGCTCTGCATCGGCATGGGCACGGAAGTCTTGATGTTTATCCTGACGGCGTTTGACCGCCCGGCCAAGCAATATCACTGGGAGGAAGTCTTCCCGGTTCTCGACACTCACTCCGAGGAAGACCGCCCGGACCTTTCCGGCAACGGCGGCGGAGGCATTATTATAAATGGCGGCGTAAGCCAAGCCTCCTCCCAATCTTCCCAATATTCCCAATCTTCCCAAGGCGCAGTCGCAGTCCCTGTCGCCGCCCCCACGGCCTTCGACACCTTCAGCCCCGAAGCCGCCGAGGCCACTAACACCTATGTGACCCAAATCGCGGCCCTGTCAGAGCAGCTGACGCAGCTGCGCCACGCCACGGAGGAGCTCAACCAAGTGAGCGAAATCCTCCTCAACTCTTATCGCGCCATCACGGAGAATTCTGACCGCATCACCGCCTCCTCAACGGGCTATGTCGACGAAATGACCTCCTTGAACCGCAACATTGCCGGCCTCAACACCATCTATGAGATTCAGCTCAAGAGCGTCAGCTCGCAGCTCGACTCCATTGACCGCGTCAACCGCGGAATCAAGGATATCCGCGACATGTATGAAAAATCGGCCGAAACCTCTCAGAAATACTGCGAGGAAACCGAAAAAATGGCCCAATACATGCAGCAGCTCAACGCCATCTATGCGAAGATGATTGAGGCCATGTCTACCCAAATCAGAAACTAACCCCCTTAAAGGCTCTCCCGAGAAGATATGGCAGGAAGTAACGGACTGACCCCTCGTCAGAAAATGATTAACCTGATGTACATTGTGCTGACGGCGATGCTTGCGCTCAACGTCAGCAGCGATGTCCTCGACGGGTTCACTCAGGTTGACGAAGGACTTAACCGCTCAAATCATAACGTTGCGAGCCGCAATGACGCGCTTTTGCATCGCCTTTCGGCCTTTGCCGAGCAGAATCCCGAAAAGGGACAGCCCTGGCTCGACAAGGCCTCGGAGGTGCGCGCGCTGACGGCCTCGCTGCTCCATCGCGTCGACTCGCTGAAGCTCGCCATCGTGCGCAAGGCCGACGGCGCCGACGGAAACCCCAACGACATTCTCCATCGCGACGACTTGGAAGCCTCGGCCGCCGTGATGCTCAATCCCGCGTCGCTCGAAGGGCGCAACCTGCGCCTCAACCTCGACTCTTATCGCGAATACATTGCCGCGCTGATGCCTGACTCCATCAAGCAGCAGACGGTGATGGAGGCCCTCTCGACCGAAAACCTCGACGCCAACGGAAAGCCGCGCCTGCAGACCTGGGAAGAGACGAATTTTGAGGCCAAGCCCGTGGTGGCCGCCGTGACGTTGCTCTCCAAGTTAGAGAGCGACATCCGCTATGCCGAGGGCGAGGCGCTGACGGCAATGCTCAATGCCGTCGATGCCGGCGACGTGCGCGTCAACGAGCTCAACGCCTTCGTGATTCCGCGCTCGCGCTCAGTGATGCGCGGCGGCAAGTATTCGGCCAACATCGTCTTGGCGGCGGTGGACACCACCCAGCGCCCGCAAATCTTCATTGGCGGCAAGCAGCTCCCCGCCGGCGGCCTCTATGAGTTCCAGACCGGCTCCACGGGCTCGTTTGACTACTCCGGCTACCTCGAGGTGACCCACGGCGACGGCACCACCACGAAGCACCCCTTCGAGAGCTCCTACACGGTGTTTGAGCCGACGGCCACCGTCTCGGCCACGATGATGAACGTGCTCTATGCCGGCATTGACAACCCGCTGTCAATCTCCGTGCCCGGCGTGCATAATGACCAGGTCTCCGCCTCGATGACTAACGGCACTCTCACCCGCCAGGGCGACAAATGGATTGCCCGCCCCTCGGGAGTGGGCAAGGAGGCCGTGGTGACCGTGACGGCCAACGTGGACGGCACCCAGCAAACCATGGGCACCACCACCTTCCGCACGCGCAAGCTCCCCGATCCCTCGCCCTTCATCTCTTATAAGGACGCGCAGGGAAATCCGGACCGCTATCGCGGCGGCGGCAAACCCCTTGCCAAAGCCACTCTGCTCGAATCGCCCGGCATCGAGGCCGCCATCGACGACGAATTGCTCAACATTAAATTTAACGTCGTGTCGTTCCAGACCGTGGTGTTTGACCAGAGCGGCAACAACCTGATTGAGACCTCCAATGGCGCGAACTTCTCTGACGCCCAGAAGCGCCAGTTCCGCGAACTAAAACGCGGCAAGCGCTTCATCATCACCAACGTCAAGGCCACGGGCCCCGACGGAGTGACGCGCACCATTGCCCCGCTCGACGTCCTCGTTCAATGAATCTTTAAAATAAACGCATAAATCTGATGAAAAAAATAATCATATCCGGTCTCTTGGCCCTCGCGACCCTCGGCGCTGCCGCCCAGGATAATTCCAGCTCTGCCGTGATGACTCGCGGCACCCGCACTCGCCCCGGGCAGGCCGCTCAGCAGGCCGCACCCTCCGTAAGCGCCCGCCTGCAGCAGCAACTCGACGACGCCCCCGACCCCGAGCGCCCCGACGCCTCCGTGAAGTTCATGAAGGTGGTGTATCGCGACCTGGACTTGGTCAAGGAGGATAAAAACGCCCCGCTTTATTTCCCCGAGGACCTCGTCGACGGCCAGGAAAACCTCTTCCGCCTGATGTTTCGCCTCTTGGCCGAAAATAAAGTGCCCGCATATGAGTTTCTCGACGGCCGCGAGGAGTTTACCGAGGCGCGCCGCATGCCCATGGCCGACGTGCTGAAGAAATTCTCCATTCCGGGCCGCCCTGCCAAGGGTTCATCAGAAAAAAATCCGCTGTGGGAGATCGACCCCATCGACGTGCCCACCAACGAGGTGCTGAAATACTTCGTCATTGAGCGCTGGGTGTTTGACAATCGCTCAAACTCGATGAAGACGGTCGTAGAGGCCATCTGCCCGGTGGTCGTGGGCGACGAATCATCCATCATCTCCGGCACCACGCCCATGTTCTGGATGAAGATGTCAGACCTCAAGCCCTACCTGCGCCAGCAGTATATCTTCGTGGACGACGACAATAACCTCGCCCAACACACTTATGATGACTTCTTTACGATGAACATGTATAAGGGCGACATCTACAAGACGCGCAACCTGCGCAACCGCACCCTCAAGCAGATGTTTGACGGCGAAGAGGAGGTCAAGCAGGCCAGCGACTCCATTCAGAATCGCCTGGACCATTATGCCGACAATCTCTGGGTGCCCTCGCGCGAGGAGCTGCGCGCCCAGCGCGAAGCAGCTGATTCACTGAACGTTGACGCCCCCAAGGCCGAGAAGCCGAAGAAATCATCGGCCCGCGCAAGCCGCTCCGAGCGCTCTTCCCGCTCCGAAAAGGCCTCGACCCGCACCAAGGTGAAGCGCGAAAAGGCCCCGAAGCAGTCCTCCTCATCCTCCTCCGCCACCCGCTCCGTCCGCAACCGCAAAAAATAATGAAAAAGATTCTTTGGGTTGATGACGAAATCGACCTCCTGAAACCGCATATTATCTTCCTCAAAGGCAAAGGTTATGACGTCTTGACCGTCAACAACGGTCGGGACGCCATTGATTTAGCCGAACAAAACCGCCCCGACATCATCTTCCTCGACGAAAACATGCCCGGCCTCTCGGGCTTGGAAACCCTGTCGCGCATCAAGCAGATTTTGCCGCTGACCCCCGTGATTATGATCACCAAAAATGAGGAGGAGGGAGTGATGGATCAGGCTGTGGGTCAGAAGATTGCCGACTATCTCATCAAGCCCGTCAACCCGAATCAGATACTCCTTTCAATCAAGAAAAACCTCCATGCCGACGACCTTGTGTCGCGCCAAACCTCGGGCGACTATCGCTCGGAGTTCATGCAGATAGGCGACGAAATAGGCCGCTGCTCGTCGTTTGCCGACTGGCAGAAGCTCTATTCGCGCCTGGTCTACTGGGAGTTAGAGCTCTCCGCGTCGGCCTCTGACATGGCCGACATGCTCGCCATGCAGCAGCAGGAGGCCAACGCCGCCTTCGCCAAGTGGGTGACCCGCAATTATCAGGATTGGGTCAGCGCCGACACCCCCGCCGACGCCCGCCCGCTGATGAGCCCCGACATCTTCCGCCGCCGCGTCTTTCCGGCCCTTGACCGCGGCGAAAAAATCTTCTTCATCCTGATTGACAACTTCCGCCTGGACCAGTGGCGCACCGTGGCCCCCATCCTGGCCGAAAGCTTTAATATTGAGGAAGATACATATTGCTCCATCCTCCCGACGGCCACGCAATATGCCCGCAACGCCATCTTCTCCGGCCTCATGCCGCTCGACATCGAGCAGATGTTTCCGGAGCTCTGGGTCGACGAGGACGACGAAAAAGGAAAGAACCTCAACGAGTCGCCCCTGATTCAGACCCAACTCGACCGCTTCCGCCGCTCGGGAGTCAAGTTTTCCTACAACAAAATCAACGATTCCGCAGGCGGCGAAAAGCTGATTCGCGAGCTCTCTAATCTGCGGCAAAATGACCTTAACGTGGTGGTTATCAACTTCATCGACATGCTCTCCCATGCGCGCACCGAGAGCAAGATGATTCGCGAACTCGCCGCAAATAATGCCGCCTATCGGTCGCTCACGGAGTCGTGGTTTCGCCATTCGTCGGCCGCCGACCTCTTCAAGCGAATCGCCGCAATGGGCTTCAAAATCATCCTCACCACTGACCATGGCACCATCCGCGTGGATAATCCCATCAAGGTCGTGGGCGACAAAAACACCAACACCAACCTCCGCTATAAACTCGGCAAAGCGCTGAACTACAACCCCAAGCAGGTCTACGAAATCAAGCGCCCACGCCAGTTCGGACTCCCCGCGCCCAACGTCTCGACGACCTACATCTTCGCCTCCGGCCGCGACTTTTTCGCCTACCCCAACAACTACAACTACTACGTCCAATACTACACCGACACCTTCCAACACGGCGGCATCTCCCTCGAAGAAATGCTCATCCCCCTGGTGACCCTGACCCCCCGCTAACGCTGGTTGAACTGTAGTTGAACAGTGGTTGAACCGTAGTTGAACAGTAGTTCAAATTGCTCCAATTGCTCCAATTGCTCCAATTGCTCCAATCCCCCGCTTTAACACTTATTAACGCAGCGGGGTCTTGACTTGGCCCGCTGAATGTTGTAACTTTGCCAACGAAAATTGGCAAAATTACAACATCATGAAGTACTATTCTACAACTCAGCGGCGTAACTGCCGCCTGCGCCGCGAAATTGCGCGCTCCTTGGCCGCTCGACGGAACCCTGACCTCGCCGCTACCATCGACGAGGTCATCCGCCGGCCTTTGAAGCGCGGATTCTACGTCGAAGTGGAGTCCGCCATCGTCCTTGACCGCCGACGTCGTGCCGGCCTCCCCGTGTGTAAAGGCTCCCTGCGAGCGCAAATGTGGGCCGACTTCTTCCGGCAAGTCGACGCCCTGCTCGCCGAAAATCCGCGAATGAGCCGCGTCACGGCCATCTGCCGCGTAATCGCCTCCGGAACCTCTCACCTCGGTTTTTGCATTTCACTTGAATCAGCCTTAAAAATCTATACTAATGGAAATTAAACTCGATTATCATCGCATGGCCCAGATGGTCTACGCCATGGCCGCACTCAGAAAGTTTGAAACCGACGAAGAGCGCATTATCGGGCGCCACGAAGAGCCCGCGCTGATGAGGATGTTTGAAAGGGCACTAATAGAAGTGGCCCTGCGCCTAAGCCCGGCAGTAACGTCCATCAACGCCTCTGCGGCCACCATCACCCTTGAATCCCTCTCCCCCATGGCCCACCAGATGCTCGAATCAGCCGTGACCCGCATGGTCCTCAGCGACCTCCACCTCAGCGACGAAGACCCCCAAACCTACATCCAAATCCTCCGCGCCATGACCTCCCCCCTCCCCCGCCTCACCCAAAACTAACCCCCGGCGCTTCATATAATTCTTATAAATCTTATAAGCCTTATAAAACTTACTTCGCACGGGCGATTTATTTTTTACTTTGTATTTTGTACTTTTAATTTTTTTTCCTATCTTTGCACCTTAAATTATTCATTATCACTAACCCTAAACCCAACAAGAAAAGAATGAAAAAGACTTCTACTCTTGCGCTCTCCATGCTGCTCGCAGCAGGAGCTTGGTGTGGCTTAGCTTATGCCGCCGAGGGCGATGCCCCCGCCGCCGACCAGCAAACCGCCACATTTGACTTTACCGGCGACGTTGAAGGCCTCACCGCCACCGCCGATAACAACGCCGAAAACGTAGTCCCCTTCTCCGTAAGCAGCGGCGACGTAACCATCTCAGTCACCAAGACTGACGACACCAAGACCACCGGCGGCGTACGCCTCTGGATTGCCGGAACTGCCAACCAGCTCCGCGTTTATCAAAACACCACCTTCACCATCTCTGCCGGCGAAGGCTCTGACATCTCTGAAGTTCAATTCGTAGCTAACAAGGGCCTCAACAACGTAAGCTCCACCACTTACACCAAGGCCGAAGGCGCTACCGACAAAGCCGCAACTTACACCGGTTCAGGCGAAGAAGCCGTATTCACCGTGACCGGCACCGTGCAGCTCACCGCCATCAGCGTCATCTACACCCCCGGCACCCCCGACACCCGCAAGGAGCCGCAGCTCACCCACAACGTTGAACCCGAATACACCGTAGTCATGGGCCAAACCTGGTATCCCCCCTACATCTCCGTTAACCCCTGGGATATCGAGCTCAACTACACCTCCAGCAACCACGAAGTCGTGACCTTCAACGACTTCGGCATGCCCATCATCGTAGGTCCCGGCGAAGCTACCATCACCGCCACCACCGTGGAAACCGACGAATACAAGTCCGTGTCGCTCTCTTATAAGGTGACCGTGCTCCCCGAAGGCACCGCCCTCTCTTCCAAGACCGGCGCTGACTTCGAACTCGCCGCTCCCTGGACCCACGACGCTACCTATGGCTACCTCAAAGCCACCGGCTACGTTAGCGGCGCCAACACCGAGACCCAGGGCAAGGCCGTGTCCCCCGAATTCACCATCCCTCAGAACAATTCCGCAACGCTCACCTTCGACTATGCAGTGAACTACTTCAACACTGCCAAGGTGGCTGACTACTGCAAGCTCTACATTGCCATCGTGGGCAACGCTAACGAGCAGGGCACCGGCGGATACTATGACGGCGAAGAAGAAACCACCGACGAAATCAACTGGGTAGCCATCGACCACGAAGTAACCACCCCCTCAAAGGGCAGCTGGACCTTCTACCCCGAAACCGTGGACCTCGGCACCGAATATGCCGGCAAGAAGGTCAAAATCGCCTTTGAATACACCTCAACCACCGAAGTGGCCTGCACCTGGGAAGTAAAGAACATCTCAGTTGTCTGCACCGACCTGCTCAAGCCCCTCAAAGACGCTGCCTATCAGGAAGTTTGCGTCTACGGCGAACTCCTCGGCGACCGCATCAACGAATGGATGCTCAACGGCTGGAAGCAAACCATCGACGGCTGCAAGAGCGAAGACGAAATCGACGAAGCTAAGGAATACATCTTCCAGCAGATCACCGGCACCATCTACTCCTCAATGGAGATGAACTTCACCTGGAACGTGGGCGACGACAAAGTTGCTTCCTACGTTGCCGACGCCGCCGCCGGCACCTCTCCCTGGCAGGCCACCGACTTCAACATGAACTCACTCTTCACCTGCCAGCGCGTCAGCACTCCCGGCATGACCCCCTTCGCCAACGCTAAGGCTGCCGGCGAACCCTCTGAAGACGCCTTCACCATCAAGAACTCCAAGACCGGACTCTACGTGGCTGCTCCCACCGAAGTCGGCGCCCCCGTTGCCGCCACCGACAATGCCGACGAAGCCGGC
Source organism: uncultured Bacteroides sp. (assembly GCA_964560625.1). Lineage (GTDB taxonomy): Bacteria > Bacteroidota > Bacteroidia > Bacteroidales > Muribaculaceae > UBA3263. Next base: position 12,391 of record CAZLMV010000027.1, read on the forward strand.
ATCTTCGTGCTCAAGTGCACTGAGAACGTAATCACCGTGGCCGACGACGCCTCCGGCAAATTCATTGCCTTCGACGCCGCCAAGGGCATGATCCTCTCTGAAACCCCCGAGATGATCAGCACCGACGAACTCTCCACCTGGGACAAGGAAGAAACCTACCACGTAACCGCCGAATTCCCCGGCGCCGAACAGCAGGGCTGGGAAATGGTCATTGACGAAATCTCAGTGATCAAGGTGGCCGTATCTACCGAAGCTGTGCTCTCCGGCATCGGCGGCATTGAGCTCGAATACCTCGACCAGAATTGGGATCGCCACGTAGTCCTCTCCATCCCCGCCGCCTCCCTCGAAGGTATCACCCCCGAAAAGGGCGAAGGCTACATCACCGAATGGGAAGCCGGCCAGCAGGTTCAGAAGCCCTACGAAGCTAACGTCTACACCATCGCCCTGCGCGAAAAACTCACCGACGCCGGTAACTATAACATCACCGTCATGGAAGGCACCTTCATGGTTGAAACCGCCGAAGGCCGCGTCTTCTCCCCCGAAGCTTACGCCTCAGTGAGCATCTACTCTACCGGTGGTAACGAAGACGGATTCGCTCCCGTCGTTAGCCCCGCCGCCGGCGTAGTTGAGCAGCTCGACAAGTTCGTCATCACCCCCGGCGAAACCTTCGAAGGCATCCTCGGCGTTAACTGGTCAAGCGCTACCGAAGCCAAGATCATCCTCGCTTCCGCTACCGAAATCATCGCCGAATGGGACAAGAACCAGATCAACGCCGCCAACACCCGCGACATTGACGACTACAACGCCCCCGACAACTACGAGCTCACCCTCGACACCCCCGTCACCACCGACGGCGAATATGTCCTGACCATCGAGCCCGAAATCTTCGAGGACAACAACTTCAACCTCAACGGTCTCACCGAGATCACCTACACCGTTGAAAACGGCCAGGTTAGCATCAAGGACATCACCGTCGACGGCACCTCCGTCATCTACGACCTCCAGGGCCGCCGCGTCAACTCCGCAACCCGCGGCATCATCATCGCCAACGGCAAAAAAATCCTCGTAAAATAACCCCTCACACCCCCATAAAAAAAGCGCCCCCCACCCGGAGGGCGCTTTTTTTCACCCCTAACCTTAATTGCAGGCAAATAAAATGAGCCCCCTAACCTTAATTGCAGGCAAATAAAATGAGCCCCCGCCAGCCTTGATTGTGGGCGAATGAAATGAGCCCCCGCCAGCCTTGATTGTGGGCGAATGAAATGAGCCCCTCCCCGCGTCAGGAGCCGCCGGCAGGCGGTTCCGGCTATCGGTAGCCCCGCGGCTTGCCGCGGGGTCTACCGCCCCAACCCACCCATGCGGCCGCCGGACGGCGGTCGTGGCCCCCAGCGCGCCTTATAATTCTTATAAATCTTATAAATCTTATAAATCTTATAAAAATTATCTCCCCGCCCCCCACCCGCAAAATATTTTTTATTCTGTATTTTGTATTTTTCATTTTTTATCGTATCTTTGCGGTATGTTGCATAACTTTGGAATTAAAGACGCCCTCGATGTGCTCTTGGTGGCCACCCTGCTCTTCTGGCTCTATCGCCTGATGAAGCAGAGCGGCACTCGCAACATCTTCATCGGTGTCTTGGCCTTTATCGGCGTCTGGCTCGTGACCTCCGAGATCCTCGGCATGCGCCTCACCGGCACCATCCTCGACAAATTCATGTCCATCGGCCTGCTGGTCCTCGTGATCCTCTTTCAGGAGCAAATCAAGCGCTTCCTCGAAGAAATAGGCTCAAACCAGCGCTGGCGCGGGCTCCGCCGATTCTTCCACCGCAAGCTCGAAGGAAAACACGAGGAATCTGACGAACCCCAGCGCCGCAAGGTCATGCCCATAGTCTATGCGGTGATGAACATGGCCCGCTCCCGAACCGGCGCACTCATCGTCATCGAGCAGGTCGTAAGCCTCGACGCCTACGAAAAAACCGGCGACATCATCGACGCCAAAATCAACTCCCGACTCCTCGAAAACATCTTCTTCAAAAACTCCCCGCTCCACGACGGCGCCACTATCATTGCCCACGACCGCATTCAGGCCGCCGGGTGTATCCTCCCCGTGAGCCACGACAGCTCCATCCCCCGCTCCTTAGGTCTGCGCCACCGCGCCGCCTTAGGCATTGCCCAGGCCACTGACGCCGTGGCCATCGTCGTCTCCGAAGAGACCGGCGGCATCTCCATTGCCCATCGCGGAGTGCTCTCAACCCATGTCTCCACCGCCGAACTCGAGCGCCGACTCACCGCAGCCCTCTCTGACCAATAATCCCCCTCTCCTCCCCCTGAAAATGACTGACTCCAACTATCTTGAGCAACTCAACGACGCCCAACGCGCCGCCGTCAGCTATTGCGACGGGCCTCAATTGGTCATTGCCGGCGCCGGTTCCGGCAAAACACGAGTGCTCACATATAAAATTGTCCACCTCCTCCACCAGGGCATCGACCCCTGGCGAATCCTCGCCCTGACTTTCACTAACAAGGCCGCCAACGAAATGCGCGAACGAATCAAGGCCATGGTGGGCGAGCGCACCGCCTCCCGCCTCTGGATGGGCACCTTCCACTCCATTTTTCGCCGCATCCTCGCCGCCCATACTGACCGCATAGGCTTCAAACCCGGATTCACCATCTACGACACCGCCGACTCCAAAGCCCTCGTCAAGACCATAATCAAGGAAATGGACCTCGACGACAAGATCTACAAGCCCTCAGTGGTGCTCAACGCCATCTCCGGCGCCAAAAATGCCCTGATTTCGCCCGCCGCCTACAAAGCCTCCGCCGAAATCATCGCCGCCGACCGCCATGCGCGCCGACCCCAGCTCTATCAGGTCTATGAAACCTACTGCCGCCGATGCTTCGTGGCCAACGCCATGGACTTTGACGATCTGCTCTACTTCACCAACGTCCTGTTTCGCGACAATCCCGACATTCTCCACCATTACCAGGAGTTTTTCTCCTACGTCCTTGTCGACGAGTATCAGGACACGAACTTCGCCCAGCACCTGATAGTCAACATGTTGACGCGCCAATCCGGGAAGCTCTGCGTGGTGGGCGACGATGCCCAGTCCATCTACTCCTTCCGCGGGGCAAACATCGACAATATCCTCCAGCTGCGCCGCCAGTACCCCACGCTGCGCACCTTCAAGCTCGAACAGAATTACCGCTCCACGCAGGTCATCACCAACGCCGCCAACTCCCTGATTGCCAAAAACAAAGAGCAGATTCCCAAAAACGTCTTCTCCCGCAATGAAGTCGGCGAAAAAATCGAGCTGGTCCGCGCATATTCTGACATCGAAGAGGGCTACCAAGTGGCCACGCGCATCATCTCGCGCCGCGCCGCCGCCCACGATTCCTTCGAGGATTACGCCATCCTCTATCGCACCAACGCCCAGAGCCGCCAGCTCGAAGAAAGCCTGCGCAAACGCAACATCCCCTATCGCATCTACGGCGGCCTCAGCTTCTATCAGCGCCAGGAAGTCAAAGACGCTATGGCCTATTTCCGCCTGAGCCTCAACCCCGACGACGACGAAGCCCTGCGCCGAGTCATCAACACCCCCGCGCGCGGCATCGGCGCCACCACCCTCAACCGACTCACCCGCGCCGCCATGGAAAATAGCGTCAGCATCTGGTCCGTGCTCACCGACCTCGGCGCCTACGACACCGGCATAGCCCCCGCCGCCGCAAAGAAATTAGGCGCGTTTGCCGACCTCATTCGCCGATTCACGGACCTCAACCTCCGCGGCGAAAACGCCTTCGCCGTGGCCGAGCAGATAATCACCGCCTCCGGACTCATCGCCCAATACATCTCGGACCACACCCCCGAAAGCATCGCCCGACGCGAAAACTTGGAGGAACTGGTCTCCGCCGTGCGCGAATTCGTCGAAGAGCGCCTCGAAGAAGGCAACTCCGACATTGCCCTGAGCGACTTCATGGGCATCGCCTCGCTGGCCACCGACCAAGACACCAAGGATGACGACGACCAGGCCACCGAGCGCGTAACGCTGATGACCGCCCATGCCGCTAAGGGCTTGGAATTCAACAATGTATTCGTCGTCGGAGTGGAGGAAGACCTCTTCCCCTCGGCCATGGCCAACTCCACCCCGCGCGAAATTGAAGAGGAACGCCGCCTGCTCTACGTGGCCATCACCCGCGCCAAGCGCTTCTGCATGCTCTCCTACGCCACTAACCGCTTCCGCAACGGCCAGACCGTCTGGCCCTCACCCTCCCGCTTCATTCGCGACATTGACCAGCAATACCTCTCCAAACCCACGGCGCAAACCATTGACGATGACCCCTTTGAAGCGCGCCCGACCTATCGACCCACCCTGCGCCCCATCACCCCCAAGCCCTCCGACGCAGGCCCCGCAAAACCTGCGCAACCCACTCAACCCGCCCCGGAAGTAGGCGCTCAAATCGAACACCCCAAATTTGGCCGCGGCACCGTCGCCGAAGTCGACACCTCAATGCCCGACACCCGCATCGTCGTCAACTTCCAAACCGCCGGCACCCGCACCCTCCTCCTAAAATACGCCAAATTCACCCTCCTCTAACCC
>CAZLMV010000028.1:0-16980 GCA_964560625.1 uncultured Bacteroides sp.
AGAATCCCCCGAAGCAGAATCCCCCGCCTCAGAATCCCCCGCGCCCCCCAATTCTCCCATAACTCCCAATATTCCCAATCCTCCCAAGGCCGCTGAGGCCGCCCCAAGCCGCCTCCAGGAGGCCATCGACGACGGCCTCGCCCTAATCGAAGCCGAATGTAAAAAAATCGACCTCCAATTAGACACCCTCTCTAACCCGATCTACCACGTCGACTATAGCGGCCCCTTCGACGCCAGGGATGATTTCTATTACCACCAAGCCACCAAATATGGCCTCACCGAAGACGAATATGACCGGCTATATTTTATCCTCGGCGCCCACATCAATGATCGCCACATTCAGTGGTACAAACAACTTAAAGCCCTCGAATACAATGAATAACCCCTACACCCCCACTGATATCCAAACCCTCTGCTCCTCCGTAGAGGCCGCCGTGGGCCGCAAAATGCAGTCGCCCAAGGATTTCAAAAGCCTCAGCGAGATTATCTTCACTCGGGTCCACTCCCTGATCAGCCCCTCGACGCTCATGCGCATCTGGGGCTACATCGACTCTGACGTCAAGCCGCGCGTCAACACCCTGACCCAGCTCGCCCGATTCGCCGGATTTCGCGACTGGGATGACTTCCTCTCCACCGACCATTCGTCGCGCCAAAGCAGCGTCGTCATCTGCCGCCACCTCAATGTCTCCACCGACATTCAGCGCGGCCAACGCCTGCGCCTGCGCTGGCTCCCTGACCGCATTTGCGACGTGGTCTATCTCGGCAACCTCTATTTCGAAGTGACCCACTCCGAACACACCGGCCTCCGCCCCGGCGCCACCTTCATGTGCCCCCTAATCATCGAAGGCGAACCCCTCTACCTCGACAACCTCCTCCAACACGACATCCCCGCCTCCGCCTACGTCTGCGGCAAACGCAACGGCATCACCTTCCAATTCATTAGCTGACTCCTACGCCGAAGAGGGCGAAGTCGTAGTAGGTGGGGTCGGAGGGGCGGAGGGTGCGCAGGGCCTCGGTGATTTCTTGGGCGGTGCGGCGGTCGTTGGCCTTGCGGGCGGTCAGGCCGAGGGCGCGCGAGGTGTTGCCAACGTGCACATCCACAGGAATATACAGCTGCGCCGGGGTCAGCGACTCCCAAATGCCCAAGTCCACCACGCCGTCATCTTTGCGCACCAACCAGCGCAGCGCCATGTTTAGCCGCTTCAACGCGCTGGAATTCAGCGCCAAAGGCAGGCATCGCGAGTCGGCCCGCCCGCCGTTGGCCTCCGCCATCTGCCGATTCATCGCCTCGGCAAGCGTCCATGCCGGAGCCGCCGAATCGGGCGCCCCGGAGCGGCGACAAAAATCGTCAACTGTCTGATTCTCAGCCAATATCTTCTGCAGTCCGCGACAAAAATGCTTCAGGTTGCGCCCGAAAAACGTGCGGTGGATGTTCTCCTCGTCGCTCACCGACTCAAACGCCCCCTCGCGAATCCAGCGCGCCGGCTCCCCTTCCATTTTCGCAAGGAGCCGCTCAATGTCGCGGCAAATCATCTTGCGGTTGCCCCAGGCCAAGTGTGAGCCCAAGAGCGACACGATTTCCACGTCGTCCTTGCGCTCAAAGCGCCGCGGAAACTGCACCGGGTCGGCCTTGACAAACTCCGGGGTGTGAATCCTTTTGGCCTCGCGCTCAAGCAGTTGCGCCGTCTCAGAAGTCGGCTTCATCCTCAAGAATGGAGAGGTTAAAGCGAATCATCGCCAAGGCCGTCTGCGCCCCTTCGATGCCTTTGTGGCCGCAGGAGCCGCCGCAGCGGTCCAGTGCCTGCTGCTCGGTATTGACGGTCAATACGCTGAAAATCACCGGAATAGGGCCGTCGGTGTTCAGCGACGTCACTCCCTGCGTAACGCTCTGGCAAACATAGTCAAAATGGGGCGTATCCCCCTTGATTACGCAGCCACACACGATGATGGCGTCATATGAGCCCGTGTCGCTGAGCCGCTGAGCCGCAAAAGTCAGCTCCACAGCCCCGGGCACCACAAAATGCTCCGCCTCGGCGCCGGCTGCCTCGAGGGTCTTGATGGCTCCGGCCGCCAACTCTCCGGTGATATGCGAGTTCCACTCCGTGCTAATCACGGCCACTCGCGTCCCTTCACATCCGCCAACTTCCGCCGGCATATATCCTTTTTGCATAGTCTTTGTCTGGTTTTTTTGGGGGGGGTAATTCTTATAATTCTTATAAATCTTATAAATCTTATAAAACTTATTTTGTATTTTGTATTTTGTATTTTTAACTTATTCTGGATGGTGCAACCCCTCCGGGGTTGCGAGATGAGAGGAGGTTTGTCCCGGGGTAGCTTCGCAACCCCGGGTTAACCAGGGTGAAAGCCCTCCGGGCTATTATTTTGTATTTTGTATTTTCTATTTTTAACTTACTTTGTATTTTGTATTTTTTTATTTTTCATTGGTGGAAGCGCGTTTGCGCTTCCACCTGTTGTGGCTCCAGAGCCAGAGGGTGGGGTCGCGGTGAATGGTTTGTTCGAGCATCCGGAGGTAGGCGCGGGTGTAGGGGTTTTCTTTGCCGTCGTCTATGGGAGCTATGGCCTTGAAAGTCAGGCGGTAATGGCCGCGGCGGGGCTTTTCTACGTCGATGTAATAATACTCGGCGCCGACGTGGTCGCCGATGGTCTCGCCGCCGGTCACGTAAGGAGTGTCCTGGCCCAAAAATGTCGTCCAATGGTGCAGCGCCTGCGTAAATGGCCGCTGATCAGCAATGAAGCCGCAAACAAAATGCCCGCCGTCGCGCTCGATTTCAAACAGCCGCCTCACGGTGCGCTTCATCGGGATGCTCTCCGTGCCGAAGCGGCTGCGAATCTTAAGCATCAGCCTGTCCATCACCTTGTTACGCAGCGGATGATATATCTGGCAGAAAATCACCGGCTCGGTGGTGCTCGACGCCACAACCGGGATCCACTCCCAGTTGCCTACGTGGCCCAACATCACCACGGCCGACCGGCCCCGGCGGGCGCACTCGTCAATCAGCTCCCCGCCGCGAATCTCGATGCGCTCGGCAACCTGCTTGTCGCTGATATGCAGCAACTTAACCGCCTCGACAAACACGTCGCAGAGATTCCGGTAAAAACCCCGCTCAATCTGCCGAAGCTCCTTTTCAGGCATCTCCGGATAAACCAACCGCAAATTCTTCCATACGACCTTGCGCCGATACCTAACTACGTAGTACGCAATGAAACACATCGCGCTACTCAGCCCATACAGCGCCCAAAACGGCAGCAAAGCCAACAGCTTCACCGCCCCATAAGTCAGCTTATATCCTATCGTCTCCTTCATCTCAATCTCGATTCTATAAATTCTACGGCTTTATCCCGGCTCCCCTCGTCAAACTGGTCAATGGAGTTGATACACAGAAACTTAGCCGTCTCCGCCGGGACTAACTCCTGATGGCGCGGCTCGGCGTAGACCAACGCCTTGGTCGAATCCCTCAGCTCGGCGTCGGCAAGCAGATACTGCAATTCGATCGGGCTATACTGATGTATGTCCCTGAACCGGTGGCGGATATTGCGCAAAATCGCCTCCGGATGACTCACATAATAATCCTTCATCGCGGAGCGCACTATATTATGAGGCGTGTGCTGCAACAGGAAATACCGTCCGCGGCCCAACATTCGCGCCGCATTCAGCATCATGTAGCGATATTTCACGCGCAAATGCCTCGTGGGGTGCTTTATGCGGTCCAAAGTCAACGACGCCAGGCCGCGCATCATCCCTCGCTCGCTCCCGTAAATTATCGGTCGGCCATCGGGCGTAAAAAAGTCCTCGGGCTGCGTGGGCGCAATCAGGCTCACGTCGTCGTTGAAGTACACAAATCGCTCGCTCAGGCCCGGAATTCGCCAAAACATCGTCTCGATCGCCAAGCTGTTAAACGTGGGCAAATACTCCTCAAAGCCGCGGAAAATCACCTGATGGTCAACGATTTCCACCGGAATCCGCTCGGTCTCCACATGCGGATCCTGACCGTCCGTAACGATAAATATTCGGCGAATCCACGGCGCAAAACGCTCAATCGAACGTACGCACCAGCGGATCTCCCCGCAGTCGGCAAACCGCGTGGCCCCGGCAACGTCATCATGCTTCACGTCCCCGCGACCGGCATACTGCCGACGCTTGGCCGCCAACGCCGGATCCGCCCCGTCGACCCACAGAATGACCGCATCTATTGCCTCGTCATAGCTTTTCATACGGCAAAGTTACAAATTTTTCGCCAATCTCCCCTGCAGTTCGTCGTTTTTTTTCTTCCTCGGCAGTAGGGGGGCATTGGCCTCGGTGCGGGCCGGGTCGCGGAGCCAGCCCCATTTGTTGAAGTAGCGGACCATATTGAGGGCGTGGATGCGGAGCATGCGCAGCGATTTGTAGCTGGCGGCGCGGTGGGCGTGGGTGATCGTCGCGCCGGGCCAGAAGAGGGTTTGGTAGTGTTGGTGGACGCGCCGCGTCAGGTCGATGTCTTCGGGATACATGAAAAAGCGCTCGTCAAACAGCCCGACCTTCCGCAGGGCGTCGAGGCGCAAGAACATGAAGCTCCCTTGGTGGTAAGGCACGTTGAAGGGGCGCGTATGGTCCACGTGCTCAAGCAGATAGCGGCTATTGCGCGCCTTCATCCATGACTTGGGCAGAAATCGCCGGCCAAACACGTCGAGGGGCGAGGGCAGCAGGCGCACCACGGCTTGCTCCCGCCCGTCGGGGTAAACCGTGCGCGGAATCAGCTGGCCCACTTCCGGGTGAGCGTCCATGTAGTTGGTAATCAGGGGGATAGTGTCGGGCGCGAAGTAGACGTCGGAGTTGATTACGAGGTGATAGACCGCGTCCGGGCAGTCGAGGGATTGCCGCAGGGCTATGTTGTGGGCAGCGCCGTAGCCAAGGTTTTTCCCCGTGAAGATGTATTGACACCGGAGCCGGTCAGTGACCAAGCCGCGGAGGGTGTCGGCGGGCGAGTTGTCGACTATGGTGATCTCCTCAACGCCGGAGCCTTGGAGCGAGCGGACGCAGGTGGTCAGTTCCTCGGGATCGGTCTGATAAGTGACTATGGAGGCGCGGACTTTCATCTCATTTCTTGCGGAGTCGAGCCTCGAGGATTCCGAGGCGATTGCGATATTTGGCCACGGTGCGGCGCGCCACTTTGAGGTCCCGTTGGGCCAAGGCGGCAGAGATTGCTTCGTCGCTCAGCGGGGCCGCAGGGTCCTCATTTTCAATGATTTCGCGCATGGCGGCAAGGATGGCGGCGGTTGAGAGGTCGTCGGTGTCGCCCTTGCCGCGGTGGCTGAAAAAGGATTTCAGCGAGTAGACGCCCCATTGCGTGGCGAGCCATTTTCCGGCAATGGCGCGCGAGATGGCCGTGAGGTCTATGCCGGTGCGCTCGGCCACTTGGCGGAGCACCATGGGGCGCAGCAGGCTTTCGTCGTCGCCATGGAGGAAAAACTCTGATTGATAGCTCACTATGGCGCGGCCAATCTTCATCAGCGTCTCCTGGCGGCGGCGCAGCAGGTCGATGAACGTCTGCGCCTCGACGCGATTTTTGCGGATAAATTCGCCGGCCTCGCCCTCGGGGGCATCGGCGGCAAAACTCTCCTCTATCTGCAATTCAGGCAGCGAGTTAGGCATGCTGACGGTCAGCACGTCGCCCTCGGTTTCCACGACAAACGTCGGCACCACGGCCGAGTCAGCAATGGCGCGCACGGGGTCGGCGGAAAATTCGCTTCCCGGGCGCGGATTCAGCGTGGTTATCAGCTTGTTAGCCCCGGCAATCTGCTCCTCCGTGAGCCCCGATTCGGCGCTGAGCCTCTTGAAGTTGCGATTGCCGAACAGGTCAAACCAATAGCGCACAATCTCCAGTGCATCAGCCAAATAAGGCCTCTCGGCGGGCAGCCTCTTAAGTTGCAGCAGGAGGCAGTCACGCAGGTCCTGCGCGCCCACTCCCGCGGGGTCGAGGCCGCGCAGAAGCTCCGCGGCGGCGCGCACCTGCTCCATGGTGGGCGCGGGGGTGATGGCCGCGTCGAAAATGATGTCTTCGCGAATCTGCGGCAGCGTGCGCGTCATGTAGCCGTTAGAGTCCAGTGAATCAACCATATAGTCGGCAATTTGGCGCTCCGGCGAGTCGGGATACTCGCTCAGTTGCCGCCGCAGGTGTTCGGCTAAGGTCTCATCATATTCGCTCAGCTGCGGGCGCTCCTGCTCTTCGCCGCCGGAGCCGCGCGGGGCGTAGTAGCGGCGCTCGCCCTCGTCGGTCGTAACTCGCTCAAGGGCAGGATTTTCCGCAAGTTCGAGCTCGATTTCGTCGGCCAATTCGTCGTCGGTCTGCTCAAGCATCGCCGCGAAGCGCAACTGCTGCGGCAGCAAGCGCTGTCGCAGCAATTGTTCTTGAGTCAGCCGCGATTTCATCCTCCTTATTTATGGTTGAGAATATAGAGGGCAATCTGCACGGCGTTGAGCGCAGCGCCCTTCTTGATTTGGTCGCCTACCACCCAGAAACTCAGTCCGTTAGGGTTGGCCAAGTCTTGGCGCACGCGGCCCACGTAGACCGGGTCCTTGCCGGCGGTGAAGAGCGGCATCGGGTAGACTTTTTCGGCGGGATTGTCCATCAGAACCACCCCTTCGGCCTCGCTAAACGCCTTGCGGGCGGTCTCGACGCTGACGGGCTGCTCCGTCTCAATCCAAATGGCCTCCGAATGGGCGCGCATCACCGGCACGCGAACGCACATGGCCGAGACGTCGAGCCCCGGGGCGTGCATGATCTTTTTGGTCTCGTTAAACATCTTCATCTCCTCCTTAGTGTAGCCATTGTCGGTGAAGACGTCGATGTGGGGGATCACGTTGTAAGCCAACTGGAAGGCGAATTTTTCGACTTTCGGCTCCTGGCCGGCGCTGATGGCGCGATATTGCTCCACGAGCTCATCCATGGCCGAAGCGCCGGCGCCAGAAGCGGCCTGATAAGAGGCTACATGAACGCGCCGAATGGGTGAAATGTCGTTGATCGGCTTGAGGGCCACGACCATCTGAATCGTGGTGCAATTGGGGTTGGCAATCACGCGGCGCGGGGCGTTGAAAGCGTCGTCGCCGTTGACTTCGGGCACCACCAAGGGCACATCGGCGTCCATGCGGAAGGCCGAAGAATTGTCAATCATCAGGGCGCCGTGGGCCGTGATGGTGTCGGCAAATTCGCGGCTCACTCCCGCGCCGGCGCTGGTGAAGGCAAAGTCAATGTCGCGGAAATCGTCGGGGTTTTTGGTGAGCTCTTTGACGGTGTATTCCTTGCCGCGGAAGGTGTATTTTCGGCCGGCCGAGCGTGCTGAGCCGAAAAGGCGGAGTTCATCTATGGGGAAGTTTTGTTCGTCGAGCACGCGGAGGAATTCCTGGCCGACGGCGCCTGAGGCGCCAACGATTGCAACGTTCATTCTCTTAGGTAGTTATTGATGATAGATTTTGTTTCCTTGGATATAGATTGACCCCGGAGCGGGCTTGGCGATGCGGCGGCCCATGAGGTCATATATGGGGCCGTCGGCCTCGGGGCGGTCAGCGGCGACTTCCGCAATGGGGAGGGCGCGCACCGTGGCCGTGGTGGCGTTTTCGATGTGGCCGGTGGTGCGGTTGATCAGGAGCACCGTAATTGCGCAATTATCAATGTTTTCCACGGTGTTGGTCCTCAGCGCGGCGGTGTGGCTGATGGTCTCGCCGGCGCTCACGGAGGCGGGCACTGACCCGGCAACGCCGTTGAAAAGGTTGATCTGGCGCGCCACGCCGTTGAAGAGTATTTCCACGGCCTCGGGCAGAGTGTTCCATTCGCCCATTTCCGGCGCGCCGGGCTGCCCGTAATAGTTGTTCTGATAATAGGGGCCGACATTGTCCTCGGTCAGCACGTAGACCAAGCCATAATCGCCCGATTCAAAGCCGATTGCAAACTCGGCCGAGGCATTGACGTTGATTTTCTTGCCCGCGGCGTCAATCTCGATGCCGTCGATGCTCAGCGACGCCATGGCCGGGGTGGCACGCACCGCCGGATACATCTGGCTCATGATTTCAAACGTCGGGTTGCGCTTGCCGTAGCGCTCCATGTTGCGGTTCACGATCAGCACCGGGGCGTTGGACCCTACAAAGTTGGTTTGAAAGAGGTTATAGGAGGCCGTCGACATCCGGTCGTCGATATGTACGGCGATGGGGATGAACGTCCCGTCGGGGTGGGCGGCAAGCATTTGGCTGACGCCGACAATGCCCATGGGGCAGTAGCCACACCAGGTCCCCGTGGCGATTTCGGCCACCATGTTGCGCGGGAATCCCGTGCCGGGAGCCATGGCCAAGCAATAGCCCGAGGCCGTGCGCGCGGAGGCCGCGGCCGTGTTAGCCACGCCGTTGATTTCGGTGATGTCGAGGCTCAGAAGCAAGTTATTTTGCGCCTCGGCGGGAATCGGCATGTCGAGGGTCAGCTCGATGTAGTCATTGTAAATCAGCGGGTGCTCCAAGGTGTAAACCTTGGTCTGCGGCTCGGCGTCGGCGCCGACTTTATAGCTGACAGTTAGGGAGTTGATGTCGTTTCCGGCCTCATTGCGCACGTAGAAGGTCACGGGCTGGGCCGAGGCGGTCTCCACGAAGTCGGGAATCATGCAGTCGAGCATCGACGCCTCGTTGGCCGGGAATTTCTCGCCCTCAATCTTCACTCGCAGGCATCCGAAGCCAAACATCTGGCTCTGGTTGGTCCAGATCATCGGGTCATCTTCAGAGTCGGCCGCGCCGACCATTCCGCCCGGCTGAGTAGCCGAGTGAGCCCAGGAGTCAAACATCAGCACGTTGGCCACCGCCGGGTCGCAGTTGGCCATCATGCCGAACCATAGCGGCTCCATGTCGGCCGTGATTTCGATAGGCTCCGGCAGCGGATACTCCTTATATAATTTAGGCGCGGTCAGGTCCATGGAGCCCTCATAGGTGAGGGTGGTCTCCACGGTGCCCACGCCGGTGAATCCCGACGCCGTAAAGAGCGTGATGGGATAATCCGTGGCCGCAGAACCGGCCGCCGGGGCGCCGTTGGCCACGGCGATGGCCGTGATTTTGCACCCCTCGAAGTACTTGATGTCTGACTCCGTAAACTGAAAAGCCATGCCCGCGGGGGTGGGGGAGGTGAACTCGAGAGCCGACGCCGGAGTCGTGGAGTAGCCATAGAGAATCGAGCCGCTGTAAGTGTCGGCTGTCGCGGTTAAACCCGCGAAAATCAGTGAAATAGCAATAAGTAACTTTTTCATTTCTTGGATGAAGATTGGAATTCTTTCAGATATTCAGGCACGCTGTAAGCCACGTCTAAAAACCTCCCCTCGCGATAAGCCTTCTCGCTCAAGGCCAGCATATCGGCCGCCAACGGCTGAATGCCCTCCACGAAGATGGCGTTCGGGTGAGTAATCACGGTCTTGGCCTTTTCGACGCCGTTGCCCATAAACAGCAGCGGCCCCTGGTCCAACAGCGGCCCGTAACTTTCCGGGGTGAGAATCAGCGGCTGCACAGGCATCAGCTCCTTGAGCCACATGTCAAGGACGCAGGTATAGACCTCCATCCGCCGCGCATCAATCATCGGCGCAAAGCGGCTCTCGAGGTTGATTCCGTGATGGTTAAACATCACGTTCGTCGCCAATATTTGCAGCGTCGGCACCCCGATCAAGGGCACGCCCAACGAATAAGCCAACCCCTTGGCCATGCTCAAACCGATGCGCAGACCCGTGTAGCTTCCCGGGCCGATGCTCACGGCCACGGCCTCGATCCGGCGCTCCTGCTCCTTAGCCGCAGCAAGGGCCTGCTCCACGAACCCGCCCAAGCGCTCGGCATGATGCCGACCCGAGCGATCCTCAAAATTCGCCAACACGGCGCAGTCGCCCGTCAGAGCAACCGAACACGCCTCCGTCGACGTCTCTATATTCAAAATATTTCCCATAGACCGCAAAGATAAATAAAAAAATACAAAATACAAAATACAAAGTGCAAAATTTCTCTCGGTAAAGCAGATAAACTTGGGGGGATTAAAAAATTTTCGTAAATTTGCGGGTATGAAACGCGTGATTTGTGCTGTTTTTTGTGCGATGTTTGGGCTGCCGGGGCTTTGGGCCGCGGGGGCCGATGAGCTCGTTGAGGCGTTTTATGAGTGCCCTTGTGGGGCGAAGGCTCGGGTGGATTCTATCGTCGCTGCGGCGCCGACCGATTCGCTCCCGGCGCTGCTGCAACGGGCTGATGAGCAGTATTTTGAACCTACGTCGCCCGACTATTGCGAAGGGGTCATGGGTCTGTTCTTGACCGCGGCGTTGCCCCGGTTGGAGGATGAGACGGAGCGCGACGTGGCCCAATGGAAGCTCGAGTCGGTGTGTCAAATCAACGCCGAGGGCAGCGCTGCGCCTGACTTTACTTTTGACCTCCTCGACGGGCCGACGGGCGTGACCCTGAGCCAATTCCGGACCGAGGGCGAGCGCCTGCTCCTGCTTTTTTATGACCCCGATTGCGGCCATTGCGCCGAGGTGATTGACCGGCTTAAGGAGTTGCCCGTCAAGGTGTTGGCCGTGTGTGTCGACTCCACTCCCGAGCGCTGGGCCGAGACCGCCCCTTCGCTTCCCGAGGCCTGGGTCAAGGCCTTTGACCGCAGCAACCTCCCCGAAACTGAAATCTACCTGCTCCGCGCCCTTCCTGATGTCTATCTCCTTGACGCTCAGGGCCGTGTGGAGCTCAAAAACCCCGCCCCCGAGCGGCTGATTAACCGACTGAAGCAATGAACTTTTCAGTGATCGTCTCCATCGTCCTCATCCTCGGCACCATAGGCTTTGCCATCTATGGCGGCTATCGCGGCGCCATTCGCCAGGTGGGCTCCGTGGCCGCCTTCCTCTTGGGTTTCCTCGGCGCCAAGCTCTTTTCGCCGGGCATCACCAGGCTGTTTGAGTGGCCCCAGATGTTGAGCTATGTCATTGTCTTCGTGGCCGTTTACGCCTTTGTGCTCTTTTTGGCGCGCATCATGCACCTGACGGTGAAGATGCTCCTGCTCGGCCCGCTTGACCGCCTGTTTGGCGCGCTTATCGGCGCCGCAAAATGGATGCTTTTTGCCTCGCTACTCATCAACCTCATTTGGGCCTGCGGATTCTTCCCTGACTGCTTCCAAACGCCTACAGCTCACTGGATTGGACGCTTTGCCCCGCGAATTTTCGGATTCGCCCAGGGCTATTTGAACTAAATCGACCTTTTTTGCCTTATGGAACTGCAAGAACTTGAAAATGACGACTATAAATATGGCTTTCACTCCGAGGGAATCGACACGGAAATCATCCCCCCGGGCCTCAATGAGGAAGTGATTCGTCTGATTTCGCGAAAGAAGGGCGAGCCCGAATGGCTCCTCGACTTCCGCCTCAAAGCCTTTCGCCACTGGCTGACGCTCACCCCGCCTGATTGGGCCCATCTCAACATCCCGCCCATTGATTTCCAGGCTATTAGCTACTATGCCGCGCCCACCAAGAAGGAAGGACCCAAGAGCCTCGACGAAGTGGACCCCGAGATTCTTGACACTTTCAATAAGCTCGGCATCCCCCTTCAGGAGCAAAAGGCCCTGAGCGGCATGGCCGTCGACGCCGTGATGGACTCCGTCTCCGTCAAGACCACCCATCAGGCCAAGCTCGCCGAGCTCGGAATCATCTTCTGCTCCTTCTCCGAGGCCGTGAAAAATCACCCCGATTTGGTGCGCAAATACCTCGGCAAGGTGGTCAGCTACGCCGACAATTTCTATGCCGCGCTGAACTCCGCCGTGTTCTCCGACGGCTCCTTCGTCTATATCCCCAAGGGCGTGCGCTGCCCCATGGAGCTGAGCACCTATTTCCGCATCAACGCCGCCGGCACGGGCCAGTTTGAGCGCACCCTCATCGTGGCCGACGACGACGCCTATGTCTCTTACCTTGAGGGATGTACGGCGCCCCGCCGCGACGAAAATCAGCTCCACGCCGCCATCGTCGAGATCATCACCGAGGAGCGCGCCGAAGTGAAATATTCCACCGTGCAAAACTGGTATGCCGGCGATAAGGACGGCCGCGGCGGCGTCTACAACTTTGTCACCAAACGCGGCCTCTGCCGCGGCGACAACTCCAAGATTTCCTGGACCCAGGTCGAGACCGGCTCGGCCATCACTTGGAAATATCCCGGCTGCATCCTCAAGGGCAACGGCTCCGTGGGCGAGTTCTACTCCGTGGCCGTCACCCGCCATCGCCAGCAGGCCGACACCGGCACCAAGATGGTCCACCTCGGCTCAAACACACGCTCAACCATTGTCAGCAAGGGCATCAGCGCCGGATTCAGCGAAAACTCCTATCGCGGACTCGTCTCCGTGGCCGCCAACGCCGAGGGATGCAGAAACCACACGCAGTGTGACTCGCTGCTCCTGTCCTCCACCTGCGGCGCCCACACGTTTCCGGTGATCGACGTCAAAAACCCCACGGCCATCGTGGAACACGAAGCCACCACGAGCAAAATCTCCGCCGAGCAGCTCTTCTACTGCAATCAGCGCGGAATCCCCACAGAAGAGGCTGTCGGACTGATTGTTAACGGCTATGCCAAGGAGGTGATGCAGAAACTCCCCATGGAGTTTGCCGTCGAAGCCCAGCGCCTGTTGGCCATCACGTTGGAGGGCTCGGTGGGATGAAGATTTCAATCATCGTGGCCGTGGATCGCAACTGGGCCATCGGCAATCGCGGCGACCAGCTTTTCTACATCCGCGAAGACCTTCGCCACTTCAAGGAACTCACCCTTGGCCACCCCATCATCATGGGCCGCAAAACCTTTGAGGCGCTGCCTCGCGGACCCCTCCCCGGGCGCCGCAACATCGTCATCACCCGCCAGCCGGACTATCGCCCCGAAGGCGCCGAAGTGGCCGCGAGCCTCGAAGACGCCATAGCCCTCTGCGCGCCTGAGGGCGAGGCCTTCATCATCGGCGGCGCGCAAGTCTATCGCCAAGCCCTGCCCTTGGCCACCGACCTCTACCTAACCCAAATCGACGCCGCCGCCCCCGACGCCGACACCCATTTCCCCGCCCTGGACCTCCCTGAGGTAGACGCCCCCTGGCTCCCGACCGAGCCCCCGATCCGCTTCATCCACATAACCTTAGTTAAGTCATCGAAGCCCGAGTAAATAAGCGCGCATTTTGACTGGGGACGGCACGCGCCCTCGCGTGCCGAGCCGCCGCCAGGCGGCTTCTTTTTGTCGCCGCTGCGCCCCCCTCACCGGTTAATTGGGATTAAACTTTAGGGTCTGGATTGGCGGTGGGCGTAGGCGGCGATTGCGCGGGTCATGACTAAGTCGTCGTGCATGCCGTCGGGGGCGGACATGGTGCCGTTCGGGTGGCGGGCGTAGGCGGCTAATTCTTCGATGGCGGCGGCTGAGTGTTCGCGCAGGCGGCCGTCGCGGAGCAGCTCCATGAGGTCGGCAATGGCCGCCGTCTTCGTGGCCGAATTGGTGTGAAATCCATAGCGATACTCAATGGCGCGGCCTGCCGCCTCTAAGCACGTGCGCTGATAGAGATTCCGATAGCGCGACGCGACGATGCGCTCCATCACCCCAAGCGACTGGCTCTCAAGGGTGTTGCTTTCAATCACTAAGAGCGCCTGATGATACCGCCGCCCTAAGGTCACGGCCATCTGCCCCAAGATGTCGTGGTCAACATGCCCGCGCCATTGCGCCACGAGCTCCAACTCCCCGGGGCGCCGGGCGTCAAACACCGCGATGACGCTCCAGTCGGCCCCGGCCCAGCGACCGCCAACGTCGACCGTCGCGATATAGGAATGTCGCCCGGCAAGTTCCGCGGGCTTACACGGCTCCGCCCAGACCTCGAGTTCGCCATTGTCGGAGGGGAAAAATTCCCGCCGCTCGCGGTTGAAATCATAGCGCCTGAGCGGTTCCGAGGCCCACTGCCGCAAAGCCTCCACATAGCGCGTCGGGAAGACGCTGACCTCCGTCGACGTAAACGCCTCCGAGGGATTCGACGGATACTCCGCCGCCATCTGCTCGTGGGCCGCATACTCCATGCTTTTGAGATGATACCAGTTGATTTGCTCCGGCGTAAGTTTCTGAGATTCCATCAGTTCGCGCTCATAGGGCGTCAGCCGCGCCATCAGTTCCTCAACCGGGCCCGTCAGCTCCTCGCGATACATTTCAATCTCAAACCAGGGCACGAACACCGCCTCCTTGTCGGAGCGCCCTTCCTGCGCCCGCACCCATTCGCGATGAAAGAAATTGCCCACGCCGTTGGCCGTACTTTCCATGACTATCACGCTGTTAGGCACGCGCGGCACCGACCCGCAGATGGCCCTGACGAGGTCCGAGGCCTTCTTGCCGGGAGTGTCCGCCCAAAATGCCACCTCGCTCAGGTGGGCCATCGAATAGTCCGCGCCGCGCGCCGCGTCGACGTTTTCCGCCGAGCAGACCGAGATGCGGCAGCCCCTGCCCGTCAGAACTTTAACCGACCGCAGGCCCTCATACGGCACCAACTTCACCCCCTCCGGCAGGCGCCCTTCGGGGTAATTATCAATCAGCTGCGTGTAAAGGCCGCGGATGGTGGTCGACGCGTCTTTGAAGTGGGCGCAGATCAGCGAATGCCAGTTTTCGGCATGATAAAGCTGAATCCACGCCATGTAGAGCGACACCAACGTCGACCCGCCCCATTGGCGTGCCTTCAGCAAAATCACGCGCACCGGCTTGCCCGCACGGCGCTGACGCTCCATGACCTCTAACACTCGTCGCTGAGGCCCGTTTAACACCCAGGGCACCATTTGGCCCGTCAACTTATGGCGGATGCGAACACATTCGCGCGCCCACTGCTCAAAATTCTCTCTGTATTGGTTCTGATTCTGTTCCATGACTGCAAATTTACGACCCAAATAGCCCCCAAAACCGCAAAAAATGAAAAAATTTTCGTACCTTTGCAAAATAAATCCCAATCTTCCCAATATTCCCAATCTTCCCATAACCCCGGCTCTCATGTCAGATCTCCTTTTTACTCCCGCCAAAATAGGCCCCGTCGAACTCCGCAACCGCACCATCCGCTCTGCCGCCTTCGAAGGGATGGCCACCGATAATAACCCCTCGCAGATGCTCCGCGACTATCATGTCTCCGTGGCCGAAGGCGGCGTCGGCATGACCACTTTGGCCTATGCCTCCGTGACCCGTAACGGCCTGTCGTTCAAGTCTCAACTCTGGATGCGCCCGGAGATTGTCCCCGCCCTGCGCGACATCACTGACGACATCCACCGCGCCGGCGCTAAGGCCTCCGTCCAGCTTGGCCACTGCGGCAACATGAGCCATAAATCCACCGCCGGCGAGACTCCCTTAGGCGCCTCCACGGGCTTTAACCTCTATTCGCCCACGCCCGTGCGCGGAATGCGCCGCGACGAGCTCGCACCCATGGCCCGCGCCTTTGGCGACGCCGTGCGCACGGCCAAGGATGCCGGATTTGACTGCGTGGAAATCCATGCCGGCCATGGCTACCTCATCTCGCAGTTCCTCTCGCCTTACACGAACCATCGCCGCGACGAGTTTGGCGGACCCCTCGAAAACCGCATGAAATTCATGCAGATGTGTATGGAAGAGGTGATGAAAGCCGCCAATGGCGAAGTGGGCGTGCTGGTAAAGACCAACATGCGCGACGGCTTCAAAGGGGGTATGGAAATCCCTGAGTCACTGCTCGTTGCCAAGGAATTGGAGCGCCTCGGGGCCGACGCCTTGGTGCTCAGTGGCGGCTTCGTGTCGAAGGCGCCGATGTACGTCATGCGCGGCCCGATGCCCATCAAGTCGATGACGCACTACATGCACCCCTGGTGGCTCAAATACGGCGTCAAAATGGTGGGTAAATGGATGATTCCCACCGTGCCTTACCAGGAAACTTACTTCCTTGAGGATGCAAAAAGATTCCGCGCCGAGCTGAAATTGCCCTTGGTCTACGTGGGCGGCTGCTCCACGCGCGAGGGTATTGACCGGGTGCTCGACGAGGGCTTTGAGTTCGTGCAGATGGGGCGCGCGTTGCTCCGCTGTCCGGACTTTGTCAATCGCCTTGCCGCGGGCGAAACCGAGGCCGGATGCGACCACGTAAATTACTGTATAGCACGCATGTACTCCCGCGAAATGGCCTGCCATCACTGCGCCGGCGACCTCCCGCCCCATCTGATTCGCGAGCTCGAAAAACTTAAAGCCGAGGCCCGGAAATGATCGCCTTAGTCACGGGCGCCGCCTCCGGCATCGGCGCCGAATTTTCCCGCCAACTCACCGAGCAGGGCTTCCGAGTGCTCAAAGTAGACCGCACGGAGCTCCCCGACGATCCTGACGCCTTGGCCATCGACCTTACCGACGCCGATGCTACTGAGCGGATTCTCAGCTGGTTAGACGGCATGGGAGTCCTCCCCGACCTCTGGATTAACAATGCCGGAATCTTTGACTTCAAGCCCGTCGGCGAGCTGTCGGAGCGCCGCCTGGACCTTTATATTGATCTGCATATCAGGAGTTTGACGCAGATTTGTCGTGCCGTGGGCCTGCGCATGGCCGAGCGCGGCTCCGGGCGCATCCTCAACATGAGCTCCATGAGCTGCTGGATGCCTATGCCCGGCATTGCAATGTATTCAGCCACAAAGGCTTACATTCGCGCCTTCTCCCGCGCCCTGCGCCTTGAGCTGAAGGACTCAGGGGTGAGCGTTACCGTGGCCTGCCCCGGCGGAATTGCCACAGATCTCTTCGGCTTACCCAAGAACTTGCAGCGCCTCGCCGTCAAGATCGGCGCCCTCCAGACCCCGCAAAAATTCGTCAAAAAAGCCATCAAAAAGACCCTCAAAAACCGCAAACAATACATCAACGGCCCCCTCAACCGCCTGGCCATCCTCGCCGTGGGCGCTCTCCCTGACTGGCTCCGCATCCAAGTCAAGCGCCAGCTCCTCGACCGCCAAATCCGCTCGTAA
>CAZLMV010000029.1:0-16630 GCA_964560625.1 uncultured Bacteroides sp.
GGGGGTGGAGGTGTGGCGGCAGGTGAGGTAGATGATGAGGAGGTCGAGGAGGTACCAGGCGATGGTGGCGAGGCCGAGGCCGGGGAAGCCGGCGAGGAGGAATCCGGCGATGTTGAGGGCGAAACCGGCGAGGGCGGAGATGATTTCGGTGAAGAGGAAGGGTCGGACTTTGTTGAAGGCTATGAAGCTGTAGGAGAGGATCATGGAGGCGGGTCGGAGCATCATTCCGACCATTCCGAGGGTGAAGTAGGGGAGCATGGGGAGGTATTCGGCGCTGTAGAGGAGGCGAATAAGCAGTGGGGCGAGGAGGATGGCGGCGACGGCGCAGGGGAAGAAGAGGAGGAGGCAGGTGCGGGCTTGGTGGGTCATGATGAGGGCGGCGTGGCCGTGGCGGGGAGAGGCGGCGGAGAGGCGGGGGTAGAATTCGTAGGTGATGGCGGTGAAGAAGACGCCGACGTAGCGGATGAGCATGGTGTTACCGGCTTGGTAAAAGCCTAAGTCAGTGGAGCCTACGGTGCGTTCGATGATGGCCATGAAGCTGAGGTTGATGCCGTAGGTGACCAGGGAGGTGATGACCAGATAGAAGCCCATGGAGATGTAGTGGCGAGAGCGGCTGAAGCATTGGCGGAGGGAGAGGTTTGCGGCGGCGGAGCGGAAGGAGCGGGTGTGGCGCGCGGTGAAGAGCCATGTCATCAGGGAGTAGGTGACCAGGACGGGGGCGAGGCTGTTGATTCCGAGGGTTTTGAAGAGGATGAGGGCGATTCCGAGGCTGAGGAGGCCGCCCATGAGGCTTGATGAGGCGATGGCGCGGAAGTTTCCTTCGGCTTGGAGCACGACGATTTCGCTGCCTTGGAGGGCTTGGATGAAGAGGGCGAGGGAGAGGATGCGGAAGGCCCAGGAGTATTCGCCGGAGCCGAACATCAGTTGGCTGAAAATCGGGGCGAAAAGGAGCAGGAGCAGGAGGCCGAGGAGGCCGAGGGCGCGGCCCACGCGGCGGACGATGCCGATGATTTCGCCGCGTTGGGCGGGGGGACGGGAGGCGACGTCGCGCACGGCGGTGGTGCGGATTTCGAGTTGGGTCAGGGCGCCCATGAATTCGAGTGTTTGCATGAGAACGCCCATGACGGCGACGCCTATGGGGCCGACCCAGACGGCGAGGGCCTTGTTTCTGACGACGGAGCAGAGCATATTGACCATCTGGGTTGAGCCCAACATTGAGATGGCCTTAACTACCCTTGAGGTCAGTGCTTTAGCCATTGATAGGGGTCGAATTTTTCGCGTTCGCGGCGAATTTCAAAGTGGAGCATGCCGCGATTGGGGTTGAACTCGGAGGGGGCCACGGTGCCGATGATGTCGCCGGCTTTGAGTTTGTCGCCCTTTTTGACGTTGATGGTCTTAACGTTCGCGTAGACAGTGAGATAGGAGCCGTGGCGCACGAGCACTACGTGGCCGAATCCATCTTGGACGAACACTGCGGAGACGTAACCGGGATGGACGGCGCGGGCCGTTGCGCCGAGGGCTGTCTCGAGGTCGAGGCCGGGGTTATTGACTTCGACGTGGGTGTGGGTTTTGTGGGGCTGCACGCCGAAGGGGCGAGCAACGACGTAGGTGTGGCTCAGGGGGGAGGGGAGGCTACCCTTGCGCGAGGCAAATTCGCCGGTGGCTTGGCTAATGGTCTGGCCATCAGGCTTAAAGTCCGGTTCTTTGACCTTGGGCGCCGGGGTTTCGGCGGGCTTTTTCGGCTGGGTGGATTTTCCGGAATCTTTGTCCTTGGCGGCTGCATCGGCGGCTTTGCGTGCGGCTTCTTCGGCCTGGCGTTTGGCTTCTTCGGCGCGTTTTCTGGCCTCTTCGGCTTCGCGTCGGCGTTGCTCTTCGATTTCTTTTTCTATGAGTCGCTGGATTTCGTTGTCGAGCTTCTTGATGGTCTGTTTTTGGGTCTCGAGCATCGAATTGAGCTGCTTTTTCTGGCCTTCGAGGGCTTTGACGGAGGTGTTGACGCTGTCGCGCGAGGCTTTGAGCAGGCGCTGCTCTTCGGCCTCCTGGCGGCGCAGGGAGGTGGTGTGGTTGGCCATTTCGGCGAGCGAAGCTTTTTGGGCGGTGAGCTCGGTGACCACGGCGCTGATTTGCTCGGCTTTGCGCTTGCGCCATGCGGAATATTGTTCGAGATAGCGCATGCGGCGGTAGGCTTGGCGGAAGTTATTGGCCGAGAAGATGAACGTCAACGTGTTCATTTCGCGGCGATTACGTCGCGAGGAGCGCACGGCGGTAGTGTAAAGCTGGCGCAGACGCGCTAATTCCTTTTCGTTGGCCTTGATGGAGTCCTGGACCAGAGCGGTGCGGGCGGCAATCGAGTCGAGGCGCTGCTGGAGCAGGGCGGCGTTGGCTTCGGAGCGGGTTATTTGCTGCTGGAGGGTGTTGATTTTGCCGAGGTGCTGCTTGATTTGTGCGTCGGTCATGGTGATTTTTTTGCTCGTTTGCTTCATCTCCTGCTCGGCCTTTTTGCGCTGATTTTTGGCGTCGACGCTGGTCTTGGGCTTGGCGGAGGCGGCCTTTTTGGGTTTGGCGGCGCCGGCGCTGAGCGGCAAGAGCAGGCAGAGGAAGATTATGTGGAGCAAACGGCTCATTTCAAGGACTTTAGGAGATCGCGAAGTGAAACTTTCTTGTATTCAGACTCTTTGGGGCGGTAGAAGGCGCCGACGCGCGTGGCGTCCCATTCGGCCTCGTTGAGGTTGACGGTCATGGAGCCGACGAGGGGTTTGCCCTTGGGCGAGAGCTTGAGGGTGAGCACGGGTTTTTCCTTAGAGCCACTGAGACTTAGGCCGAGGCCGGCGGGGAGGGCGTCAATGGCCTCCTGATTTCCGAGCAGGGCCTCCTGGAGGGTGACGAAGGGGACGTTGAGGGCCTTGAGGCGGTCGGCCAACGGCTCTTGGATCCACACCTTATTTACCTGTTTGACAATCACATCGGCCTCTTCGGGGGTCACATAGATTTGCCCAACCTCGAAGCCGAGCATGCGAAGGGAGATCAGCGCATACTCATTACGCACCATAGAGAGGCGCCCGGCAATGGTAATCCTCTGCGGCTCAGTGACTTCGAGCTTTACGGGGACGTTGACGTTGCGCCAGCGGGTCTCCTTGACGGTCAGCTCGGGCGTGATGGTGGAAATCTCCTTATTTGAGCGGCAAGAAGGGAGAATAGCCAAGGCGAAGAGGCTTAACAGTATGATTATCAGTGACTTTTTCATTCGGGAATTCTTTTCTGTTCAACTCGGGCTTTGAGCTCGGGCGAGTCGGGTTCGATTTCAAGGGCCTTTTGCCAGGATTCGAGGGCTTTTTCGACCTGCCCGGCGCGATAATAGATGTCGCCGGCGTGCTGGAGATACTCCACGTTGGGCTCGTCGCGAAGCATCAGCATGGCCTCCTCGATAAAGGAAATTGCGGGGCCATACTTTCCGAGCTTGTAGGCCACCCAGGCGGCCGTGTCGAGGTAAATAGGGTTGTGAGCCTCCTCGTTAAGCACCTCATTGATAAGGCGTTCGGCCAACTGGAGGTCGCCGCCTTTTTCGGAAATCATGTAGGCGTAATTATTCTTGGCCATGACGTTGAGCGAGTCGAGGGCCAAGGCCTGCTCGTAGCGCTCGGCGGCTTTGGCCACGGGGAGGTAATTCTGTTCGGCGTCGGCCACGGAGCAGAGAATTTCGGAGCGGTCTTCGTCGGAAAGCTCGTCGGCACATTCGTCGAGGCTTTCGAGGAGAGCCGCGGCGGCGTCGGCATATTTTTTCTGATTCATCGCCGCGCCGGCAATCATGCGATAGATTTCAGGGCGCTCGGTTATCTCTTTGCTCTCCAAGGATTTGCGGCCAAGTTTGATGGCGCGCTCGGGGTCGTCGCAGAGGACATACATGCGCATGAGTTCGCCGACGATGAAGCCATTGTCGGGTCGCACCTCGCGCGCGCGTTCATATTCTTTGGCGGCGGCGGCAAAATCGTGGTTGATGGAGTAGTAGATGCCTTGGATAATGTTGGGGTAGACATCGTCGGGCACCTCTTCGGCCAGCACGGCTCGGCCGCGGGCAAATATCTGATTATAAAGCTCTTCGTCGTCGATTTTTGCGTTCTGATAAAATTGGGCGAAGAGGTAGGATTTCTCCTCGTTGGCAAACTCTTTGGAGCGGAGTGCCTGCTCGAGGAGCTCGTAGGCGGCCTCGGGGCCGGCCACGGTGTTGGCTTGCGAGATGCAGTAATCCCGGAGTTCGACGTTGTCAGGCTCGGCGTCTATTGCCATGTGAATCAGGCGAATAGCCTCGTCGGGGCGATTGATGGCGGTGTTAGCTGAGATTCCTAATGCGAGGACCTCGGTGTCGCCGGGTTTGGCGGCGATGAGGCTCTCCACTTCGGCCATGGCGCGAGTGGTGTCGTTGGCCATATTCAGCAGTAGAT
Organism: uncultured Bacteroides sp.; assembly: GCA_964560625.1. Classification (GTDB taxonomy): domain Bacteria; phylum Bacteroidota; class Bacteroidia; order Bacteroidales; family Muribaculaceae; genus UBA3263. The sequence continues at coordinate 4,440 of CAZLMV010000029.1, forward strand.
TAGAGATATAGAACGTCAGCTGCGGGGAGCGGCCAATGCGGGTTTCGAGCTTGCGATAGACCCCGATGGCGTCGTCGACTCGGCGCAGAAACTCGAGGCTGCGTGCATGGCGCAGGGCCAGCGCGGGCTGCGAGGGGTTGAGCGAATCGGCGTAGGCATAGAGGGGCAGGGCGGCGTCGTAGCGCTGCATTTGCATGTACATATCTGCCAAGCTGATAGCGGCATAGGTGTCGTCAGGGTTCGCCTCGACATACTCGCGGACCAGTTTTAGTCCGCGGACAATTTGCGCCGAGTCGCCTCGGGCGTTGCTAATGGTGGAAAAGCCCACGAACTTGGCCGCAGGATTTGCCGGGTCGGGGTTTATTTCATAGGAGCGGGTGAGCAGGGCCTCGGCGTCGCCGTCGTGGTCCAAGGTGCGCTGGCGCATGGCCTCCATGAAATAATAGTCGCTCTTGGCCTTATTGTCGGCGGCGGCCGACCCTAAGCCCAAGATGACGAAGAGGAGTATGAGTAAAGCGTTGGATTTCAATTCGTTCCGGTGTGGCCGAATCCGCCGTCGCCGCGCTTGGTTTCGTCCAGGCGTTCCACCGGCTCCCATTGGATTCGAGTGTATTGATTAATAACCAGTTGTGCAATCCGCTCGCCCGGGGCAATCACGAAAGGCTCATTGGAGAGATTGATGAGGATAATGCCGATTTCGCCGCGATAGTCGGCGTCGACGGTGCCGGGGGTGTTGAGCACGGTGATACCCTTTTTCAGGGCGAGGCCGGAGCGGGGGCGCACCTGACATTCATAGCCCGCGGGGAGCTGGATTTTCAGCCCCGTGGGAATCAGCGCGCGCTCGCCGGGAGCAAGGGTCTGAGGCTCGGTGAGGGCGGCGCGGACATCCATGCCGGCTGACTCGGGAGTTTCGTAGGCCGGGAGGTCTAAGCCGCTGAGATTTACGATTTTAACTTTCATTTGCGGGCGGGGACTGCGATTTTGAAGAAGACCTCGGTGGGGAAGTGGTCAGAATAGCCGTTGAGCCAGCTGCCGGCGGCAAAAGTGCGCAGGGGGTAGCCTTGGCGCGTGCCCTCCTGGTCGATGAGGAAGTCATGGTTATGGACCTGCTGCTTGAAGAAGCGCAGCTCGGTTTCGGCGGCGTTTTCTTCGAGGAGATTGCCCGAGATGACGATCTGGTCAAAGAGGTTCCAGGCGCCCTTGTAGGCCAAGGTGCCGATGCCCTTGTCGCGGAGCAGTCGCCACCAGGGATTGTAGAATCCGTGGGGCTCCACGTCTTTGGTATCTTTCTTTGCGCCAACCACTTGCGCCACGGATTTGTCGTCGGGGTCGTCGTTTAAGTCGCCCATGATGATAACGCCGCGCGAGGGGTCAACGGCCCATACGGAGTCGGCAATCTGCTTGCTCAGCGCGGCGGCCGCCTCACGCAGCCAGCTGCTCTGCTCCTGACCGCCCAAGCGCGAGGGCCAGTGATTGACGATGATGCTGACGCGCTGGCCGCCGAGAGTGCCGGTGACACACATCTGGTCGCGGGTCTTGAACGTGGGATATGATTCGATGAAAAGTCGGTGATTTTCAACGCTTTCGAAGTTGAAAAGGCGCGGATTGTAAAGCAGGCCGACGTCGACGCCGCGGCGGTCCGGGCCGTCGTGATGAACCACTTGGAGATTCCATGCGGCAATCTGGGGGTCGGCCACCAAATCGTCGAGCACGGATTTATTTTCGATTTCGCTGACGCCGATGATTGCCGGGCCCTTGGGGGTGGTTTTGGTGGTCAGCTGCGAGATGGCATAGGCCATGTTATGAATCTTGGATTGATACTTTCGGGAGTCCCACTGCTTGGCGCCCTTGGGGGAATATTCCAGGTCATACGTGCCGTTGGAGTTGATCGTATCAAACAGATTCTCAAGATTATAGAACGCCACGCCGTAGACGCGATACTGAGTTGCGGACTTAGGCTTCTGAGCCGAAGCTCCGAAGCTGAGCCCGAAAGCCAAAGTCAAAGCAATAAAAAAGTGCTTCATCATAAAAAAATCTGATCAGTTTAAAAGAAATTTCCCCGCAAAGTTAGCAAAAAAATCCCAATTCTCCTAATCTTTTTCACTTTCCCCCACCGTGGTTTTCGAATGTTCGGGAAAATTTGTAAATTTGTGGGGTTGTTATGGATAGAGTTTTTAGAGGTATTATGGTTTGTGGGCGGGCTTTTTGCGGGTGGCGCGGAGGGCTCGTCGGGGTGTTTTTGTTGGTTTGGGGGAGCTGTTTTGGGGCGATTTCGCGGGGGGATAGCTTGGTCAGGGAGATGAGTGCGTTTTTGCGTCCGGGGGCTGTCGTTTCGGCGGCAGATCGCGAGGCTATTGAGGCGCGAATCAAGGGGTTTGAGCGGCGGGTGGTTCGGCGTGACACCGTGGCTTATTTTCTGCGCACGGCTTATGCTGTGGGTTACTATGAGTTTGTCAGTAAGGACTTTGTGGAGGCCAAAAAGTGGGTAGACGATTTTATTGAGCAGGGTTTGCCGCCTTATTATGTAGATAAGTTGATGAGTTATCCGTCGGTGGGCGAGTTGGCGGGGATGTCGCTTGGCCACAAGGTTGAGGAAGGGGAGAAGCCGCCGTTGGACCCTAATTCGTGGTTAAAGCCCGCCGAGGAGAAACGGCATGATTATCGGCGTAATTGCGACATGTTTTTTGGTGAGTTCATAGAGGATTTGCCGACGGATTTGGCTGCGGAGACTTTTCGGCAGGCGCTGACCACTTTTAAGGCGATGGGCGGCTTGCCGGGGATGATTAACGGAATGAGGAACACGACGTTTTACACTCGCTGCCGCGCGGCGGGTCGGGCGGATGTGTTTGATATTATCTGTGAGCTTTGGGAGGCGGATGCGACTAATTTTGTGGAAGATGAGCGTGGGCGGCTGCTCTTTAAGCAGCCTATTTCCGGGAAGAATTACGCGGTGCGGCCCCCGAATTTTCCTGCAGAAATTGACACAACGTGGGTGAACAACTACGTTGATATAATGTTGCTCTACGAAGTGGACGAATTGGAGGCGCAGATCGACTCGCTGATAGCCCGCGGGGAGATGGGCGAGGAGGTTGGTCGGCGAGTGATCCGGCTTTTGTGGCGAGACGCGCAGAAGTTGAATAATGAGGGCGTGTTGGCTACTTGCCGGCGCCGGGGCGAGTATCTCAGCGGCATCGATAGGGCCATTATGGAGAGCTATCGGGGTTGGGCGCTTCATCGGCTCGGGCGGAATGAGGAGGCCTTAGAGGCGTTTAAGTTGTGTAACGAGCTGTTAGACAGCGAAGAAGAGCGCACTATATCGCGCCTCAATTGCGCCTACATCTTAGGGCAAATGGGGCGCACGGAGGAGGCTTCGGCGCTGCTGATGGCCGACCTGGAGCGCGCGCAAACGCCTGAGGATAAGGCAGATGTCTATGATCGCTTAGGCCGAGTATACCTCTATGACGACCCGTCCACGGCGTTGAAGTACTATGACGAGGCCGAGCGCCTTGGCAAGGACTTCGGCATAAGCCATTACTGCCTGAAATCGCGCCTATTGGAGGGCGATAAAGGGGCGCAGCGGGCGGCGATAGGTAGGGCCATGACTCAGACCTTGGCCTTTAATTGCTCTGATGAGGATAAGGGTGTGGCCTACACGGAGTTAGGCGCGTTTATGGCCTCAGTGTTTGGCTATAAGGAGGCCGACCGGCTTTTCCACGAGGCCTACCACTATTTTCGGCGCTTGGAGCCGGCAGATTTGCGGCGGCTCTATCTCAATAGGCATTACGCGCGCAATTGCATCCGCTTGGGTCGCCGCTATGAGGCGATGCAAACTCTTATGGCGCAGGGAGATACGGTGGCAAAATACTATGGCGAGGAGCACCCGGAATACAAACTCTCACTTATGGCGATGCTGCAAGTGGGGTGTGAGCACCCGGATGTGAGGCTCAATGAGGAGTACGGTTTGAAGGCCTTGGAAGAGTCGCGCCTCCCCGGACAAGAGTTTGAATATCAATGGACTAAGGCGGCTGTGGCGGCGAAAGTAGGGGGCAGCAAAGACGCTCTCGCCCTGCTGGAGGGGCTGCTCACGGGCGACTGCAACCCGATGGAGCGGCTTCGGGCGATCGAGGCCTACGAGCGGTTGGCGCGCACGGAGCTCCCGACGGCGGATTATTTGGCGCGGATGACGCAATTGGTTCCACAAGCTAAGTCAAGTATTATCAGCGGATTAGTGACGATCTCGGGCCGCGAGGGGCAGGGCTTTCACGGGCCGCTGTCGGCGCTGATTGACGGGGCAATAAGTCGCGGCGCCTATGAGCAGGCCTTAGAGTTGTCGCTGTTTCGCAAGGGGCTGCTCTTCACCAAGAAAAAGGCGATTGAGCAGGAGATGGCCTCAAACCCCTCTACTGCGCAGGATTACAGCAAGTTGCAGGCTGCGCGAGCCCGCCTCAATGCTGCCATTGCCTATAATGATTCGACCAACATTCCCGCTTTGGCGGCCGCGGCGACCAACTTGGAGCTCGAATTGTCGGCACGCTTGGCGCGTGAATCCGGGATAGGGGCGGCCCTTGACCGCACCACTGCCCAGGTCTCCAACAAATTGGGCACCAATGATTTAGCTGTTGAGTTTGTGCGTTACTCGGCCGACGGAGAGCCGCGCTATGGTGCCTTTTTAGTTGACTCCGGCGGCTTTCGGCAGTTTGTCGATATTGCCTCTGAAGAAGAACTCGCTAAGAATCAGTCGCTTACGTGGAATTCCATCGCTCCATGCCTGCCGCCTGAGAGCAAAGTCTACTTCTGCCCCGACGGCCTGCTCAATAATTACGGCATAGAATACCTCTCGGCGGTTGATAATCAGTCGATTAGACTCCATCGCGTGTTTCATTTGGCGGAAATTACTCCGGAGCCTTACGGGTTAGGGAACGGGGTGGTAATTGCCGGAGTGGCCGACCATAACTCGCCTATTAACAGCGGTTTGGCCGTGAATCGCGGCAACTGGACCGACCTGCCCAACGTGGAATACGAGATCCAATTAGTCAGCCAAGCGCTCCGCGACGTGCCGACGACGGTGCTCTTCGACGATTCAGCCACGGAGCCCGCCCTTGCTGCCCTCGACCCCGCCGACGTCACCACGCTCCACATCTCCACCCACGGCTTCTATCGCAGCCATAACTCGCTGATTGACGCCGCAAAAGACCCCACGGCCGACTATTACAACATTGCCCGTCGCTTCCTTGCCGCGGGGCGCCAAGAAGTGAGCGGCTTAGTGCTCCGCGAGGGCAATATTTCCTGGCGCTCGCCGTTTATTTTGGAGGAGCACGACGACCTCTGGACGGCTGAAGAAATTGAGTTGCTGTCGTTTCCTAAGCTGAATCTGACTGTCCTCTCGGCCTGTGAAACGGGCCTTGGGGCGATTGACGGCGACGGAGTTTGGGGTCTTTCGCGGGCCTTTCGCATTGCCGGAGCAAAGTCGCTGATATGCTCGCTGACGAAGGTCGACGATTATTGGACGGCTCAATTCATGGAGTCGTTTTACGAAGAGGCCGCTCGTGGTAATAATATATATGCGTCTTTCCACGCGGCGCGGCGCCGGCTCCGCTCGGAACTGCCCGACGACCCGCAGGTTTGGACGTCGTTTATATTGATTGAATAACTTGAAGAAGGAATGGAAGAAACCTACGAAGAAATCGTGCGCCGCTGGTATCTGACCATGCGCCGAGAATTTACCAACGTGCTGATGGACAGATACAAAGGCACGAACATGCGCTTAGCCGACGCTGAGAATATCTATCAGGATATTTTCATCGCCATCCGTCGCAACATTGAGGAGGGGCGCATCGGGCCTAACTGGAACTGGAGCAGCTACATAATGCGCATCGGTCTGAACATGGCCAGCAAGAAATATCGCGTCATCGGCCTCAATGACTCCATCAATGAGCCCGACGCCGACAATGGCGAAAAGCTCTCGGCCAAGGCGCATAAAATCAATGAGATACTCCAATCCTTGCCCGAGACGGAAGGCGCCCCTGACCTCTACTCCGACCCGGAGGCGCACGCCCTGCTCGGCGACGAACTAACCCACACGCCCGAGCCCTGCGCCTCGATTATCCGCATGACCTATTTCGGCGACATGACCGACGCCGAGATTGCGCAGGAGGTCAGCCCCTATCGCGACAATGGTAAACCCTTGGCCGACAATGCAAAAGCCGTCAAGGCGCGCCGCTGGCTCTGCATGCGCGACCTGGTCTATCGCGTGAAATTGGCCCTCTTTACCGCCGGAATTATTGACTCCAAACCCGAAAAGCCGAAACGAAATGGAAAATAACATCGAACTCTTTGAACGCTACGTGGCCTCCGCCCTTTCGGCCCAGGAAAAAGAGGCCTTTGACGCGCGCCTGCACACGGACCGCGAGTTTGCCCTGGATTTCCGCGTGTATCTCTTCACGGTGCGCGGCTTATGTCTTGAGGCAGAGCAAGATAACTTGGAATTCGGACTGGCCATGCAGCAAATTTCTGCCGACGGACTGCTGCGGGCCATCGGTCGGCGCCGCCGGGTTCTGCGCCTGCCTTGGAAGTGGATTTCCACTGTGGCGGCAATGGTGGTAATTGGTTGTGTGGCAGTGTTTAACGTTCATCGCGCCGACATGAATAAGCTCGACAATGCCATCGTGGCCTATAACTACATTCCCGAGTCGACGCGCGGATGGGAGAGCCTTTCAGCCGCCGACATTCCCGCCTTAGAGCGCGCCTACAACGACGCCCCGGCTGACGACGTCCAAGCCTGCGAAGACGCCGGCATGCGCCTTGCTATGGCCTACTTGAAGACCCACGACCGCAAGCGCGCCAAGGCCCTGCTGCGCGACTTGGAGGTGCGCTTTGCCGCCGATGAAGAATTTACGGCCCAGTGTCGGCGAATCTTAGCTCAATTGGATTGATGATCAGGGGGTTAATTGTGCTGCTGATGGTGGCTCTGTCCGTATTCTCGGGCGGGGCCACTGACCGCGCCCTTTTGGTGGGCATTGGCAAATATGACCGCATGAAAACCGGCTGGGGCGAAATCCATGGCGACAGCGACGTTGGCCTCCTTCACCCCCTGCTTAAACGCCGGGGTTTCAGCGATATAACCACGCTGACTAATGACCGCGCCACCAAAGCCGCCATCGTCGAGGCGCTGACGTCGCTTGCCGACCGCTGTCGCCCCGGCGACCGCGTATATTTCCACTTTTCCGGCCATGGCCAGCCGATTCGTGACGACAACGGCGACGAAGGTCCCGACAAAAAATATGACGAGTCAATAATCCCCTACGATGCCTGTCGCGACACCCGAAAAATGAATGGCACCTACGCCGGCCAGTTCCACTTGATTGACGACGAACTCTGTCCCCTCCTTGACGCCATCAAGCAGCGCTTAGGCCCTGATGGCGAGTTCTTTGTGGCCGTCGACGCCTGTTATAGCCGCGGCATCCAAAAGGACGAGATGACCGACTTAGATCCCGAAATCGTGCGCTATATGCGCGGCACTTCCTATGCCTTTACCCCGCCGGGGCGAATCTCCGTAGCCGCCCCCAAGGGCTTCACCCCCGGGGCGAGGATGACTGTCGTCACCGCCTGCCAGACCAACGAGCGCAACTTTGAATATCGCGCCCCCAGCGGAAAAATGTATGGATCCCTTTCCTATTATATCTCGATTTTGCTGAAATCAGATGCCGACTTTGCCCGCTGGCGCCAATGCTTCATCGATAAAAGTTACACCTCGCGAGGTATTTTCCAGAGTTCCCAACATCCCTCCATCGCCATTTTTCTTTAGTCCGGGCGTTTACCATTTGCGGTGGGGCGGTATATCCTTGTGTAAGTTAAATCAATTGCACAAGGAAATTTTATGGAACATCTCAGACTTAATTTTGACACAGAAATTCAGGGCCGGCCGCGCACGTTTGTGGTCGAGGTGCCTTACGTTAATGGCATGGTGGCCACGAGCGAATTCGGGCCCAAGGCGATCTATGCGGAGAGCCCCGAAATAGCTGGCGCCTTTCGTGGCGAGCCGCTGGATAAGTTTATGGACCACTGCAAGATGCAGCTGCTGACCATGTCGAAAATCACCGAGGCCGAAACCGACCTTGACCGCCACATCGGCGCGCTGATGGCCGTGGTGATGGACGCCTACAGTCGCAACCGCAAAATCCTGTATGGCGACCTGCTCTTGCACATTGATTGCTTCAGTCTGCTGCTCAAGGCCGCGGGTTTTGACCCCGAGGAGATTCGCCGCATGTATCCGCGCATAACTAACACCATTCTTGACCTTTATCCGAACTGGGTGCTCCGCGCCGACGAGTTAAGTGCCAATTAAAAATACAAAATACAAAGTACAGAATACAAAGTAAATACAAAATACAGAATACAAAATCATAAAATATTATGAAAAAAATACTGATCCTGATGGTGGCCTTGGTGGCTACCCTGACCGGCGCCGACGCCAAGACCGAACTCAACGCCACTTACAACATGAAGCGCGCCTATGAAGAAGCCGAGCGAGGCGAACTTGACGAGGCCGCGAAATTCTTTGACCAGGAGCTGCTCGAGCACCCCAAAAATGGCTATGCCTATGTGGGTTACGCCGCGCTTTACCTCGAAACGAATGACTATGAAGAGGCCCTTTCCGCCGCCGACAAGGCCCTGAAATTCCTCCCCAAAAAGGATAAAGACGTCCGCGCCCGAGTCCACCTCATCAAGGGCCAGACCCTCCTTGCCACGGCCGACACCCTCCCCGCCCTGAGCGAGCTCACCGAGGCTATCAGCCTGAATCCCAAGCTGACGGATGCCTACGAAGAGCGCGCTGACACCTATTACCGCCTGGACCGCTATGACCTCTCCGACGCCGATTATAAGGTCTTGGCCGAAATTAATCCCGCCAGCGTCATGGGCAACATGGGCCTCGGCCGCAACGCCGCCGCGCGCAAGGATTACCCCGCCGCCATCAAATATTTCACCAAGGTGGCCGATATGTACCCGAAATATTCGTCGGCCTTCGCCTTTCGCGCCGAAGCTCACCTGAATAGTGGCGACTATCTAAAGGCGATCGACGACGCCTGCACTGCCTTAGAACTCGACAGCTCCCCCAAGGCTTATGCCCTGCTTTACGAATTCCCAAAGGAGCAAATGCCATTGGTGGCCGCAAAACTCAAGGGCCTCTCAGCCAAGCGGCCCCACAGTGGCGAGTATTATTACTACACCGGCCTGATTTACCAGTATCACGACATGCTCGACCAGTCAAACGAGGCTTTGGCCGCGGGCTATGACATTGACGCTCAGTCATGTTTCTTAGAGCAAATGGCTCGCAATCATCAAACCGCCGGCAATTACAACCAGGCCATCATCTACATTGACAAGGCCCTGCAAATGAACCCTGACGACATGAGGATGATGCAGGCCAAGGGCGACATCCTCGGCGAGTCGGGCGACTTGCAGGGCGCCATTGACCAGTGGTCGCGCGTGGTGGATATTGCCCCGGATTATTACGGCGGATATTATCGTCGCGGCTGGTTTGAGGATGTAGCTAATCTCACTGAGGCGGCCTTGGAGGATTACCGCATGGCGACGATGCTTGGCCCCGATTTTGCGTATGCCCACTATGGCGTCGGCGCCATGCTCGAGCGCTTGGGGCAGACGGAGCAGGCTCGCGAGGCCTATCTCAAAGTGGTTGAGCTCGATAGCGTGCCCTCCGATAATTCTTGCGCAATGTATGCCCTCTTGGCCTTGGGGCGCACCGATGAGGCCATAGATTTTATGGAGAAAGTCCTTGAGATTGACACTGTTGGCTATGGGGCGCATTATGATGCTGCATGCTTCTATTCGCGGGTGGGCGACATGCAAAAGTCCCTCTCTCATCTCCGCACGGCCCTCGAGCGCGGGTTCCGCCGCTTCTATCATGTCCGCCATGACGACGACTTGGACGCCGTGCGCAAACTTCCTGAGTTTGAGGCTATTCTGCGGGAATATGAGTTGGTTGAGCTCCCCATTGAGCAGGAGGTCACGGAGGTCGTCATGATTGATGCACCCACTCAGCCCGTGGAGATTCCCTTCGTGCAGGATGGCGGCTTGGCGTCGGTCAAATGTTCCATCAATGAGCTCCCCCTCAACTTCATTTTTGACACCGGCGCCAGCATCGTCTCCCTCTCGCAAATGGAGGCAAATTTCATGCTCAAAAATGGCTTCTTGCGTCCGGATGACTTCGTTGGCACCGGCCGATTTACGGACGCCAACGGCAACGTTTCCGAGGGCGCCGTGGTCAATCTGCGCAGCGTCGATTTCGGCGGACTACACCTGGAAAATGTCCATGCCTCAATCGTCGCCAATCAGAAGGCGCCGCTCCTGTTGGGCCAAACCGTCTTGGGCCGATTGGGCAAAATCGAGATTGACAATGCCGCAAAGAAGCTGATTATCAATCCTTAATGCAGGGATTTGCATAACTTCAGGGGATTTTGTAAATTTGCACTGTTAAAATCCCCTGAAGAACTATGTTTGCGTTGATTTGTCTGTTCGTGACGCTCGGCGTCGGCTTTTGGCTTGGGCGACTGCGATTCGGGTCGTTCAGCCTCGGTCCGGTGGCGGCTACTCTGATTGTCGGCGTGGCCGTCGGTCAGTTGAATGTTGAAATCCCGGAGATGGTCAAGACCATTTTCTTCCTTCTTTTCCTCTTTTCCGTGGGCTATGGCATTGGCCCTCAGTTTTTTAGAGCTTTTCGCGGCGATGGCTGGCGCATCGTCGGCTTTGCGGCCGTCGCGGCCTTAGTCAGCGCCACGTTGGTGGTCGTGGCCGCCCGCATTTTGGGGTATAGCCAGGGGGTGTCGGCCGGCCTTTATGCCGGGTCGCAAAACGCCTCTGCCGCCCTCGGGTTGCTCTCTGACACGGTCAAGAGCCTGCCCCTGTCGGAGGCCGAGCGGGCCCACACGCTTAAGCTCATTCCCGCCTGTTATGCAGCCACTTACGTCCTCGGAACCGTCTTCACCGCCTGGTTCCTCTCAGCCATGGGCCCGCGGATGATTGGCGGACTCAAAAAGACCTTGGCCGACGTGGCTGAGGCCGAGCAGACCCTCGCCGGAGCCGACCATGCGCTCACTCCCGGGCTGATTCCAGCTCGCCGCGCAGTGGTTTATCGCGCCTATGAGGCTGAAGATGAGTTCTTTGCCTCGCCGCGCTCCGTGGCCGACATTTGCAGCCACTATGAGCAATTAGGCGTCCGCGTGGTCTTGGTGCGCGCTCGCGTGGGCGGGCAGATTGTCGACCCTTCTCCGTCGCTACAAATCTCCCGCGGCGACCACATCGTCCTTGGCGGGCAGTCTGCACAAATGACCACCTTGCCCTCGCCGCCCGGACCTGAAGTGGCTGACACCGAGCTGCTTAACTTCGCCGCCGAGCGCACCCCCGTCACTATCGCCACGCGCGACGTCGACGGCCAAACCCTCGGCGCACTCAGCAGCCAGCCCTACATGGAGCGCATCGCCATCGCCTCCGTCACCCGCAATGGCCTCTCCCTCCCCCTCAAGGCCAATCTTCCGCTGATGGGCGGCGACGTCGTCACGCTAATTGGCTGGCCCTGCGACGTTTCCGCCGCGGCCGGTCATATCGGTTACGCCGACCGCGACACTAACGCCACCGACATGGTTTTCCTCGGACTCGGCATCGCCGCCGGATGCCTCCTCGGAGCCATCTCCATTCGCATTCACGGCATCCCCATGGCCCTCGGCGCAAGCGTCGGCGCACTCTTCTCCGGCCTCTTCCTCGGATGGCTCCGCTCCAAACGCCCCTCCTTCGGCCATATCCCCTCCTCCGCCCTCTGGATTCTTAACAAATTGGGTGTCAGCATGTTTATCGCCGTGCTCGGACTCCAAGCCGGCGCCGTCCTCCTCGACGGCCTCCGCGAAGCCGGCATCGCCATCGTCGCCGTCGGCCTCCTACTGACCGCCCTCAGCCTCATCATCAACATCATCATTGCCCGCAGGCTCTTCCGCTTCTCCCGCCCCGAAGTCTTAGGATGCGTCGCCGGCGCACGCTGCTCCGTCGCCTCCATCGGCGCCATCGAAGCCGCCCTCGCCTCCGACGTCCCCAACCTCTCCTTCACCATAACCTACGCCATCGCCAACATCACCCTCGTCTTCTCCGCCCTCCTCCCCCTCCTCCTCCTCTAACTAATCCTC
>CAZLMV010000030.1:0-16536 GCA_964560625.1 uncultured Bacteroides sp.
TCCATGAAGCAGTGGATGTAGACTTTGTCGAGGCCGTAGTGTTTGGCGATGTCGCAGAGGGCGAAGAGGTGGTCAAATGAGGAGTGTACGCCGCCGGTGGATGTGAGGCCCATGAGGTGGAGTCCGCAGCCGGTGTTTTTGGCGGTTTCGAAGGCGGATTTGATTTGGGGGTTGTCAAGGATAGAGCCGTCGGCAATGGCTTTGTTGATTTTTACGAGGTCTTGGTAGACGACGCGTCCGGCGCCGATGTTGAGGTGGCCCACTTCGGAGTTGCCCATTTGACCGTCGGGGAGGCCGACGTTTTCGCCGGAGGCTTGGAGCTCGGAGTGGGGGTAGTTTTTGATGAGGGAGTCCCAGTAGGGGGTGGGGGTTTGGTAGATTACGTCGCCTTTGGTGCGGTCGCCGATTCCCCATCCGTCGAGGATTACGAGTAGTGCTTTTGTTGACATATTGTTTTGGGTTTGGTTTATGGTTTATGGTTTATGGGATTATTGGGAATATTGGGATTATTGGGAATTTTTTTGATTTTTTTTAGTCGAGGGTTAGGTTTAGTTTGGTGATTAGGGAGTTGATTTGGGGGTTTTGGGTCATGAGGTGTTCGAGGACCTGGCGTTCGGTCCAGGCGAGGGGGGATCCTTCTCCGGTTACTTGGCGGAGTTGGAATTGGAGGCGGGAGTTGGAGAGTTGAGAGGCGAGTTCGCGGGTGATGAGTGGGAGCCATTTGTCGAGTACTTCGGCCTGGGCGGGGCTTTCGTATTCGACGGTGAAGAGGGTGTCGGAGCCGTCGGCGGGACGGGGGATGCATGTGCGGAGGGTTGAGGCCATGACGTGTTCGGCGACGTGGGCGTCGGCGAATTGGAGCCATGCTGCGCGAAGGGCTTCGGGGGCGAGGGGGAGGTTATGTTGGGGCTCCGGCTGGGGGGCTTCTTTGGGGGTTTCTTTGGGATTATTTGGGGTATTATTGGGGGTTTTGGGGGTCGTTTTGATTGAGATTGAGGGGCCGAGGGTTATTTTGGGGGCCGCAGGCTTTGGTTTTGGAGCAATTGGAGCAATTGGAGTAATTGGAGCAATTGGAGTTTTGGGAATATTGGGAATATTGGGAGTTTTGGGAGGATTATTTTGGGTTTGGGGTTGGGTTGTGGGGGCTTTGGCAACTATTGGTTGCAGGGCATGCCCCTCTCCGTCGCCTTCATTGGGAGAGGGGCTGTCCGCTTGGCAGAGTTTGATGAGCGTGAGCTCAATGAGGAACTGCTTGTTGGCGGCGGTGCGGTAGTTGAGGTCGGCGCTGTTGCAGAGGTCCATGGCGCGATAGAGCATCTTGGGGGTGCATTGGGCGGCGAGTTGGGCCATTTGGTTGCGATGGTCGGCGTCGGTTTCGAGGAGTTCGATGGTTTTGGGGTCGCGGGCCACTACGAGGTCGCGGAAGTAGTCGGCGAGGCCGGTGAGGAAGAAGTGGTTGTTGAATCCTTGGTCGCGCACCTCTTTATATATAAGGAGGGCGTCGGCTACGTTTCCGGCGAGGAAAGAGGAGAGGAGTCGGTTGTAGACGGCGGAGTCGAGGACGTTGAGGTTCTCGATGGTGGATTGGTAGGTTATGTTGTTGAGGGACGAAGCGGCGACTTGGTCGAAGATGGAGAGGGCGTCGCGCATGGCTCCGTCGGCTTTGCGGGCGATGACGTTGAGGGCTGCGGGTTCGGCTTGGATCCCTTCTTGGGCGGCGACGTAGGCGAGGTGGTCGACCATGTCGGCGATGGTGATGCGGTTGAAGTCGAAGATTTGGCAGCGGGAGAGGATGGTGGGGATGACCTTATGTTTTTCGGTCGTGGCGAGGATGAAGATTACGTATTCCGGGGGTTCTTCGAGGGTTTTGAGGAAGGCGTTGAAGGCGCCGGAGGAGAGCATGTGGACTTCGTCGACGATGAAGACGCGGTAGCGGCCGGAGGTGGGCGGGATGCGCGTCTGGTCAATGAGTTGGCGGATGTCTTCGACGCCATTGTTGGATGCGGCATCGAGTTCGATGATGTTCATTGACCGGTTTTCGTTGAAGAGTCGGCATGATTCACATTGGTTACAGGCCTCGCCGTCGGGGGTTCGATTGGTGCAGTTGATTGTTTTGGCGAAGATGCGGGCGCATGAGGTCTTGCCTACTCCGCGGGAACCGCAGAAGAGGTAAGCGTGTGCCAATCGGTCAGTTGCGATCGAATTTTTGAGGGTTGCGGCAAGGGCTTTTTGCCCGACGACGGAAGCGAACGTTGCCGGGCGATACTTGCGAGCTGATACGAGATATTTTTCCATTTGGCTACAAAGTTACGCAAAGTTGCGGAAAAATAAAAAATTTTGGGCAATAATTTTCATAAGTCGGAGAAAATGCGTAACTTTGCAGTCGGATTTCGCAGCCGCTGACGCGACGAAGAGGTGCGCGTTATAGCTGCGGACGAATGTAAAACCCTATCTATCAATTAGTCACAATGGACTTAATTAAGATTGCCGAAGAGGCATTTGCACAAAACAAAACTTATCCGCGCTTCCAGCCGGGCGACACCATCACCGTGTCATACCGCATCAAGGAAGGCAACAAGGAGCGTATCCAGCAGTATCGCGGCGTGGTCATCAAGATTGCGGGCGAGGGCTCGAAGAAGCGTTTCACCGTGCGCAAGATGAGCGACAACATCGGCGTAGAGCGTATCTTCCCGATGGAATCACCGTTTATTGACTCAATCGTGGTCAATAAGTATGGTAAGGTTCGCCGCGCAAAGCTTTACTATCTGCGCAACCTGACCGGCAAGAAGGCTCGCATCAAGGAGCGTCGCCTGAAACCGTCAGAGCAGGCTGCCTTGGCTGCCGCGAAGTAATAAAAAAAGCCGCCGCTCTTTCGGCGGCTTTTTTTATATCTGATTGAGGTTTCTGATTCCTAATATATAAGTCTTATAAGTCTTATAATTCTTATAAATTAAAACTAATTTTAAAATAACGACAAGATGGAGCCTTTGGTTTCGATTATAATGGGCAGCACGTCGGACCTGCCTATCCTTAAGAAAGCTGCCGACTTTTTGAACACGCTTCAGGTGCCGTTTGAGATGAATGCGCTGTCGGCGCATCGCACTCCGGCGGAGGTTGAAGACTTTGCTCGCGGGGCTCGCGACCGCGGGTTGAAGGTGATTATTGCCGCCGCGGGGATGGCTGCAGCCCTCCCGGGGGTGATTGCGGCCATGACGCCGATTCCGGTGATTGGTGTGCCTATCGCTTCGACGTTGGACGGCAACGACGCGTTGCTGTCGATCGTGCAGATGCCTCCGGGTGTGGCCGTGGCCACTGTGGGCATCAATGGGGCGCTGAATGCGGCAATCTTGGCCGTGCAGATGTTGGCGCTCTCCGACGCGGAGATTGCCGCGCGTTTTGATGAATATCGCTCGAAGCTCAACGAGAAAATCGTCAAGGCCAACGCCGAGCTTGCCGAGATTAAATATGAATTTAAAACTAACTGATAATTAAGCAGATGGACTTGCTGAACTGCCGCCGCCGACCCTGCAGAGAGGTCATCGTGGGCGGGCGCGTCAGGATTGGCGCGAATAATCCGATAGTGGTGCAAAGCATGACTTCGACGTCGACGACCGACGAGGAGGCCTCCGTAGCTCAGATTGAGCGCATAGCCGCCGCGGGCGCCGAGTTGGTGCGCCTGACGGCCCAGGGCGTGCGCGAGGCTGAGGCCATGGGGCGCATGCGCGAGCGCGTGTCGGTGCCCTTAGTGGCTGATATTCACTTCAATCCGAATGCCGCCATGGCCGCGGCCGACGCCGTTCAGAAGGTCCGCATCAACCCCGGCAACTTCGTGCGCCCGGGGGCCGACATTGCTTCGGCGCTGCGCCCGCTACTTGAGAAACTCAAGAATAATGGCGGGGCGCTGCGCATCGGCGTGAACCACGGGTCGCTCTCGCCCGAAATCATGGAGCGATTTGGCGACACGCCCGAAGGGATGGTGGAAAGCGCCATGCAGTATCTGCGCATCTGTGAGGCAGAAGGGTTTGATAACGTGGTGGTTAGCATCAAGGCGTCAAACACCGTCGTGATGGTGCGCACGGTGCGCCTGCTTGCCGAGACGATGAAGAATGAAGGCCTGCAATATCCTCTCCA
This sequence comes from uncultured Bacteroides sp., assembly GCA_964560625.1. Lineage (GTDB taxonomy): Bacteria > Bacteroidota > Bacteroidia > Bacteroidales > Muribaculaceae > UBA3263. Next base: position 4,132 of record CAZLMV010000030.1, read on the forward strand.
CTTGGGAGTTACGGAGGCGGGCGACGGCGAAGACGGGCGCGTGAAATCGGCCGTCGGCATCGGCGCACTGCTTTATCAGGGCATTGGCGACACCATTCGCGTATCGCTGAGCGAGGATCCGGAAAGGGAGGTGCCCGTGGCGCGCGCGCTGTTGGCCCATATCGCCAAGGCCGAGGCTGCGCCGGCGTTTTCAGTCAACTATGCCCCGGGCTATAATTCCTTGGCGCCGGAGCGGATTGAGTCGACCGCCGTGGGCAACGTTGGCGGCGGTCAGCTGCCTGTGATTGTGGGCCTTGACCCGGTTGAGGGGAAGACCGTGGAGGTCACCACTGCCGAGGCCCGCGAGCGGAAATTTGCCGCCGATGAGATTATCATCCTGACGTCGGACCATCAGAATCGGGTGGGAGACCTGCAGGCTTGCCGCCACTATCTGCTGAGGGAAGGTGTTCATAATCCGGTGATTATGAGTCTGAGCTATGACTCGGCCGACCCGGATTTGGCGCTCAAGGCGGCGGCCGATTTCGGGACGCTGCTGCTCAATGGTCATGGCGACGGCATCCGCATCGTGGCGCCCGGAGTGGATACTAATCCTTTGGCGCTCAATATTTTGCAGGCGGCGCGCTTGCGCATCTCCAAGACCGAATTTATCAGCTGCCCCAGCTGCGGGCGCACCATGTTTGACCTCCAACAGACGCTGAAGACCATCAAAGCCGCCACGGGTCACCTTAAAGGTCTGAAAATCGGCGTGATGGGCTGTATTGTCAACGGCCCCGGCGAGATGGCCGATGCCGATTATGGCTACGTGGGCGCCGGAGTGGGCCGCGTGAGCCTCTACCGTTGCCGCGAGTGTGTGCTGAAAAATATTCCCCAGGAAGAGGCCTTGGAGCGCCTCATCGAACTTATTAAAGCCGACGGAAAATGGGTGGATCCCTGCTGATTGACTCGCTCTCCTCGGGCCTGCGATGCATAGCGCTGCAAAGCCCCGGGGCCACGGAATGTTGCGGCCTGACGTTTAATTCCGGCTCGCGCGACGAGGTTTTTGACGCCGACCACGGGCTGGCGCACTTCGTTGAGCACACCATTTTTAAGGGCACTTCGCGGCGCTCGGGCTCTTATGTGCTGAACCGCATGGAGCAGGTGGGCGGCGAGCTTAACGCCTTCACTACCAAGGAGGAAACCACGGTTTATTCGCTCATGCCGGCGGGAAATTTCCGGCGCGCCATGAGGCTGATCGGCGAATTGGCCGCCGACTCGGCTTTTCCGGAGCGAGGGCTGCAGTTGGAGCGCGAAGTGGTCTGCGATGAGATTGACTCTTACCTCGATTCGCCCGCCGAGGCTGCTTACGATTTTTTTGACGAGATGGCCTTCGCCGGCAATCCGCTGGCCCACAATATTTTAGGACGCAAGCAAACGGTGATGGACTTTACCGGCGAGCGCTGTCGGCGCTACCTGCGCGAGCGTTTTACGGCCGATAATGGCGTTTTCTTCTACCTGGGCCCGGCTGACCCGCAAAAGGTTGTCAATGAGGCGGAAAAGGCCTTCGCTGCGCTTCCGCTGCGGGCCGTGGGTGAGCCGCGTGTTGCCCCGACGCTTTGTAAGCCGGAAGTGGCGGTGCAGGACTCCGGGTCGCACCAGGCCCACACCGTGATGGGCACGGCCATTGGTGGGTTGCATGCCGAGGATAGACACGTCACGGCCTTGGCTGTCAACATTTTAGGCGGCCCGGGAATGAATGCGTTGCTCAATCTTGCCCTCAGGGAGCGCCACGGCTTGGTCTATACGGTCGAGGCCTCGACGGCGCTGTATTCCGATTGCGGACTGATGACCATTTACTTCGGTTGCGACCACAGGGACTTGGAGCGCTGCCGCAAAATCGTCGGTCGCACGCTCGACGGATTTGCCTCTAAGACGCTGACCGAGCGCGCCTTAGCTGCCTATAAACGGCAATATTTGGGCCAAGTGACCCTCGGACAAGACAACCGCGAGCAGCGGGCCCTCAGCGCCGGCCGCGCCATTTTGCACGGCCTGCAACCTCCCTCGCTCGAACGCACGGCTCAAAAAATCGCCTCCATCACCCCCGCGGAACTCCGCACCGCCGCCGAAAAATTGGCCCAATCCCCCCTCCGCAGCCTCACATTGTCTTAATAAATGTTAAATATATGTTATGCAACATAATTTTTTAGCAAAATTATTTGCAGATTCAAAAAAAGTGCGTACCTTTGCACTGTGTTTTTCATGGTATTAGATTTAAGGTTAACTAAGATTGGTTGTCGCGACGACAATCAATTTTTTTGTGTCTTTTATTCAATTGCGTTCATCAGGTTGCCAAATTGTTTTTCATTAGGCAAATAAGAGCTCTTTTCTTTTTTATGATTTTTTGTAATCTCAACAATATTTCCTGCTTTCGCGTGTTGTAATTTCAATTTTTATTTTGTAAATTTGCAGCCGCAGACCGATACGCAGAAGCCTCGGTCAGAGTAATTTAATGAAAAGAAATTATACAAATCTATGAATGCGAAGGAACTTTATGTTGAGCTTATGAAACCCAAGTATGACCAACGGCCTTATCAACGTTTGGAGGAGTGGGGCGATGGCATGGAAATTCTAAAAGAAGTAATTCTGGAGTATTGGCGAGAGCGTTTCTTGATCAATCATCAAGAGAAGGAGGCTTATGAGCTGATGAACCGAGATTTCCGGCTTTTGTTTCTCACGCAGGATGATGTTGATTGGGAAGGGGTTGAGACTTTAGAGAATAATCGAAACGCCTATACTTTCTCTGCATATTATCAACGCTTTGCTGTGGATCGCTTCAAGAATGGGGTGGCATCTGTAAAATGGACCATCTATCCGGATGGAAGATATTTTATGGATGAGGATGGTTACGGGATGGAAGATAATGAAGAATCAGCGCTCTACGGGTATATTGATAGAAAGGCGCGTGTTGTGCTTCCCTTTCAGGCAATAGGCTGGAAGGAGGCGGATCGGTTGCGCCCGGAAGCAGAAAAGAAGGCGTCAGAATTAGCCCGAGAAGGCAATTAATGAGTGTGATTTGCAAAATTAAAATACTAACACAAAACAATCGGTTTAAACGATGAGAAGACGTTTCATTTCACTTTGTACAGTAATTCTCGCTATAGTGTTTACGGCAGCGGGGAAAAAGATGACAATTAGAAATAGCGAGACGGGCGAATGGTTTGAAGTTACTGTGCCGGACGCTACGACAATCTGCGAGTATGATTCCGCGCTGCTTGATTCGATTCCCTATTTGTTGGAGCGAGCAAGGCATGGAGAGTCTTGGGCATATAAGGCTCTGGGTGATTGCTATCAATATGGGAAAGGCGGAGTTGAGCAAAGTCTGTTTACTGCATTGAACTATTACGACCTTTCCGGAACCATGGGTGATGTAATTGAGGAGAAGGCTCGTGAGGAAAACCCGCAGGACCGGCTGAGTCTTGTGTGTCAGATAATTGGTAAGATGGACCGTGAAGACAATGAGGGAATTCTTTCATTGGTGGATTCGCTCAATCAGCTCAATTATTTTGAGGCAGATATACTCAAGAGCTGCATTAATGTTGCTGACACATTGAGCTTTATCTCGGTGGTTGAAAGAAATTTAGTGTCTCCGGCGGTGTCAACAGATCGTGCAATATTTACTTTGATGGGTTGTATGATAGGAGATGTGTATCCTGCAGGAATAAAGAATAACGAGGAAATACTTGAGGCATTCGTTACAAAGTGTCCCTGGTTTGGAGCGGAGCTTGCAGCAGGCTTCTTTAATAAGAGTCATGAGGATCTGGATTCTGCCCAATTAGCTGAAAAGACGGAGAAGGCTATAAGATTTCTTGGGAATGCTGATAAGAAAGCGATGTTGAGCCGCAAAGGCGCGGAAGCGCTATATAATTATTATTTATCACAGGAAAAAGAAGGGAAGAAGACTTGTGATAAAGAGGAGTTAGGGCGCTTGGCAAAACTCGCAAAAATTCCTCAGGAGGAAACTATATTATTAGATATTGTACCTTAATCTCTGACTAATGCAGAAAGAGGGTTGAGGGAGGATGCGTATAGGCTGATAATATCATTATGGAAGATATAAATATTGTTTTAAAAGGAATACAAAAAAAGATTCATCAATCTCCGGGATGCAGATATCTTTATTATTATTTTGATGAATTGGTGAAGTGTCTCAAGGGTTGGACTAAGCAATACCCCAATGAGACACCGGAAGAACTTGTAAAAACGATAGAATTATACGCATCAGAGTGCTTTTTTTGTTGTTACAATACCCCCAACTGGTTAATGTATGCGGCCAGGAGTTTTTATTGTGCGGATGTTCTCATTGAATTTGTGGCAGATGAACCGTCTAAATGCTCTCTGCGAGAGACGATGTGTTACTATTTTAACAAATTGATGGACACGGATTCAATATTTCTGATTAACTCGGATATCTTGAAAAGGTATTCCTCCTGTGTCGTAATTAAGAGTAAGTATGAGATGAGCATCCGGAGAGCAGCATATGTTGCATCGGTTCATCATCCCGTAAGCTCGAAGGATGAATACTGGGCTTACAAAGCTTGTAACTATACTCGCGTAATGATAGGGGAGTATTTAAAACTATTTGGCGATTATTCTCATTTGAAGGAGTGGATCCCGGCACTTGGGACACCTCAATTGTCAGATATATGGTTTAACCTCCCTGAGATCTTTCCAAGTCGTGAGCATAACAGGTCTATGATTCAGGATATAGAAAGATTTATTGATGAATCGTTAAAGTTACATATGGGACTATGGAAATTGTGGATTCAACATGATAGGGAAGAAGTGGTTGAAGTATGCGCTGTTTCTCATTTGATTGATTTGCTGGAGGTTATGGATGATGATGACTTTAAGGAAGTTGTTGTGCAGCTTGCTTCAATTTCTAATAATAACAAAGTTAAAAGTATCATCACCCATTTTACTGAGGATGACGAGCCCGTTGTCAGGGACTTTGCAAAGAAATTATTAAGTTCATATGATTGAAAGAAAATGAATGAGATTATCCAAATAAAATCTGCAAATGTATGCGCAAAGGGCAGACCGGCTGAGGATATATTATCGAACCTCTGTGGAAATGACTTTTGCTTTGACGATGTGCAATGCGGTTGCATGGAAAGTTTTTTGCAATCACTCAAGGTGGAAGATTCTCAACTCCAACGCGAGATATGCCTTTGTAAGGCGCAGGAGTTAGAGGACTATTCTATTCCGGAGTGGACATATCCACAGCCACTTTGGTGGAAAGGGCAACGGCTTGATCGATATTCTACGAAATATAAAAAATTATTGCGGGATGCATATCAAGCAATGTATGAGTGGTGTGCTCGTTTTCGGAATGTGCTGATGTCAACAGTTGGGAAGCAATTGCGCTATGATAGTGGAGCGATTGACCCGGATCACGCCGTACTTACTGACAAGGAGTTTTGTGCAATCCTTACTCGTTTGCGTAGACGGAAGCTGCTGGAATATAACACTTGTCGTTATCCGCGCATGTGGCCAAATAGCTATGGCGTGGAAGAGGATTATGATTATTTACTATAACGGCATTATCGCAGTTTCTAAGAGATTGCGAGTGAGGAGCAGAGGTTATTCTTCTTCGTAGTAGTAGGAGTAGTCGATGCCTTTCATGAACATTTCGCGGTCGGTGATTTGGTCTGTTAGGGCATCGCGGAGGAGGGCTTTGATGTGGGTTGAGTCGACTACGCTTTCGCGCATTGCTGCAAGGTATTCCGCTTATAGAGCATCACTGTTATATTTTTTATTTACAGTCCGTTAAAAATTTTTTATTTGGCTTTTGTTAATTTTGTATTAGATAGATACGAAAAAGAGTGAGATTGCAGGTCTCACTCTTTGAATTTTGTGTGTGGATGTTGGGTTAGAAGTGGTAGAGGAGGGAGAGGGAGGCGGAGAGGGGGGTGAGTTTGGAGGTTGTGAGGTAGGTTGTGAGGGGGCGGGATTTGGTGCCGGTGGCGGTGGTGTAGGTGCAGGGGGCGTTTTGGGCGGTGAAGGATTTGAAGTCGGGTTTGAGGCGTTCAAGGGCGTTGCTGAGTCCGGCTTCGTATTTGATTGAGGCTTCGAGGGAGAGGGGTCCGTAGATGCGGACTCCGGCGCCGATGCCGGCGATGAATGAGGCCATGGCGGAGTTGGGGGCGGGGGTGCGGGTGTTGGCTTTGGTCAGGGGGATGGTTCCGAAGTCGTTCATGTAGGTGGCGTCGATGAGGAGGTCGTCGTATTGTGGGTAGATGCCCCAGGCGGTAGCGGAGCCGGATGAGCGGTCGGTGTGTTTGTAGACGTTGAAGGCGAGTTTGATTCCGGCGAGGGCGTGGATGCTGAATCGGGAGGAGAAGTGGTAGCGATAGGTGACGTAGATGGGGAGGGTAATGTGGCCGAGGGAGATTTTTTGGTCGAGGTCGCGGAGGGTGTAGTAGCGGACGTAGGTTTCGTTGTCCATGTCGGCCGCAGCGGGGGCGTCGTAGTGGTAGGATAGTTCGGCGAGGGTTGCGGAGATGGATGAGGGGGAGTATCCGAGGCCGATGCAGGCGTCGAGGGTGTTTTTGCCGTGTTGCCAGGCGGTCCATCCGAAGTCGAGGCCGTAGTTAGCGGTGGAGGATTTGGAGTGGATGCCGGGGATGGCGTAGTGGGTGTCGATGGCGCGGGTGAAGGGGATGTCGGCGTAGGCTTTGAGGGTGAATTGCTCGGGTGCGGCCACCTCCTGAGCGAGGGCTCGGGAGGGGGCGGCGAGGGCGGCGAGGAGAGTGAGGGTTGCGGCGAGGTATGTTTTGGGTTTGTTCATCGTCAGTGAGGTTTTTTGGGGGGATTAGTTATCGCGGACTACGATTTTGGTTGAGCGGATGGAGTCGTCGCCGGCGAGGGTGACGATGTATGTTCCGGGTCGGAAGTTGGTGAGGTCAATGACGTCGCTGATTTGCCGGGCGGGGTATGTCTTGGAGATCACGAGGCTTCCGGAGGTGGTGTAGAAGGTGAGTCGGAGGGGCTCGGTGGCGGCGGCGGTGATGTAGGCCTTGGATTTGGTTACGCGAATCCAGGGGGTTTGGTCGGCGTCGGTGCGGGAGCCTGAGTAGCCGTAGATTGAGGGGTCGAAGCAGATTTCTTCGCGTCCGTCGAGGTGGCGGAGGTTGCTGCAGAGGACGCCGTCGGGGGTCTGGAGGACGGCGAATACCCAGAAGTCGAGGTTGGGGTCATTGTAGATGTCGGGCTCGGCATGGGCGTAGCGCAGCGGGGTTTCGGCGATGATGGCCGAGGCGGCGGTTGTCAGGTCGGTGTAGCCGTAGACGAAGCTGTAGCCTTTGGCGGTGAGTTCTTCGTCAGAGATGGGCATCATGACGACGAAGGTCGAGGTCGAGCCGTCGCCTTTGCGGAGGAGCTGCTTGGGGGTGAGGGGTCGTTCGATGACGGTCACGCGGCAGTCTGCGGAGAGGCCGTTGGCGGCGCGGGCGGTGATGAGGGTGACTCCGGGGTTGATGGCGGAGACGATGCCGTTGTCGACGGAGGCTATGGCGGGGTCAGCGGCGCTCCAGGTGATGGTGCGGTCCGTGGCGTCGTCGGGGGTGATGATGGCCGAGACGATGGCGGTTTGACCCTGGAGGAGGGTGAGTTCGACGGGGTTGACGGCGAGGGCGTTGACGGGGATGACGTCAGGGGTTACCGTGACGCGACATTCGGCGGTGAGGCCGTTGGAAGACGAGGCGTAGATGATGGCCTGTCCGGGGGCTATGCCGGTCACTTCACCGTCGGCCGACACGGCGGCTACGGCGAGGTCAGAGGTCTCCCAGGTGACGGTCTTGTCCGTGGCTTCGTCGGGGGTGATGAGGGCGGTCAGGAGGTCAGATTGGCCGACTTTGAGTTCGAGGGTCGGGGGGATGACTTCGATGCCTTCGACGGCTGTGATCACGGGGACGACGGTCACGGTGCAGATGGCGCGGAGGTCATTGACGGTGGCGGCGGTGATGATGGTGACGCCCTGGTGGAGGGCAGAGATGATGACTTTGTCGCCGTCGGGGTCAATGGTGGCAATGGCCGGGTCAGAGTTGGTCCAAACGACGGTCTTGTCGGTGGCGTCGGCGGGGCTGATGAGGGCGGTGATGTCGGCGGTGAATCCTTCGCGCATCAGTAGCTCGGTGTTAGTCAGCGTGATACCGGTGGGGAGGACGACTCCGGGCACCACAGTGACTTCACATTCGGCGGTTTTGCCGTTAGACGACGAGGCATAGATCGTGGCGACACCGACGCTGAGGGCCGACACTTGGCCGTCGGCGTCGACGGCGGCAATGGCGGGGTTAGAGGAGCGCCAGGTGACGGTCTTGTCCGTAGCGTCGTCGGGGGTGATGGTGGCTAAGAGGGTCTCGAGGTCGCCCACGGTCATCTGCATCTTGGTCTTGTTGAGGGTGATGTCTTCAACGTGGATGTGGTCCGGAATTACGGTAACCTTACAGATGGCCTGGACACCATTGGCGGAGGTGGCGGTGACGAAGGTCGTGCCGACTTGCAGGGCGGTGATGATGACCTTGTTGTTGGCTTCGGCGTCGGGGGCCATGGAGATGATGGCATCGTCGGCGTTGGTCCAGGTTAGGGTCTTGTCGGTGGCGTCGTCGGGGCGCACGATGGCGATGATGTCGGTGACGTGGCCCACGCGCATGATGAGCTCGGAGTTGGTCAGCGAGATGCTTTCCACGGGGACATCGCCTCGGGCGACGGTGACGGTACACATGGCCGACATGCCGTTAGAGGCGGAGGCGTAGATGGTGGTTTCGCCGACGCCGATGGCGGTGACGTTACCGTTTTCATCGACCTCGGCAATGGTCTTGTCGGCCGATTTCCAGGTTACGGATTTGTCGGTAGCATCGTCGGGGGTGATGGTGGCGATTAGGGTTTCTTCGTCGCCCACGAGCATGTCGAGGTGTTCTTTATTCAGGGAGATGCCTTCAACCACTACGGGGATCACGGTTACCTGACAAATGGCGGTTTTGCCATTGACGGAGGTAGCGGTGACAGTGGTGGTGCCGAGTTCCAGGCCGGTGATGAAGCATTTATTGTTCTCGCCGGGGGCAATGGAGGCGATGGCAGGGTCAGAGTTGGACCAGGTGACGGTCTTGTCGTCGGCATCGTCCGGGCGGATAATGGCGGTGATGTCCACCGTGCGACCCTGGCGAATGGTCAGCTCGGAGTTGGTCAGGGAGATGCTTTCCACTTCGACCGTGCCCTTGCTAACGGTCACGGTACACATGGCCGACATGCCGTTAGAGGCGGAGGCGTAGATGATGGTTTCGCCGACGCCCATGGCGGTTACATGGCCGTTTTCGTCGACTTCGGCAATGGTCTTGTCGGCCGATTTCCAGGTGATGGTCTTGTCGGTAGCGTCGTCTGGGGTGATGGTTGCGACGAGGTCGTCTTCATCGCCGACGATCATGTCGAGGTGGTCTTTGTCGATGGAGATGCCTTCGACGGCCACGGGGATGACGTAAACGGTGCAAGTGGCGGTCTTGCCGTTGGCAGAGGTGGCGGTTATGACGGTGGTGCCGAGCTGAACGCCGGTGATGAAGCACTTCAGGTCTTCGGCGGGGTTGATGGTGGCGATGGCGTCGTCGGTTATGGTCCAGGTCACGGTCTTGTCGTCGGCATCATCCGGGCGGATAATGGCGGTGATGTCGATGGTGCGACCCAGTCGGATGGTCACTTCAGTGTTGGTCAGCGAGATGCTTTCCACTTCGACGATGCCCTTGCTGACGGTCACGTGACATTCGGCAGTGAGACCGTTGGACGAGGAGGCATAGATGGTGGCAGTGCCCGGGGCAATGGCGGTCACGAGGCCGTTTTCGTCAACCGTGGCGATTGAGCGGTCGGATGAGCGCCAGGTCACGGTCTTGTCCGTGGCATTCTCGGGGAGAATGGTGGCGATGAGGGTCTCGGTGTCGCCCACAATCATTTCGAGGCTCTCCTTGATGGAGATGCTTTCGACTTGGATGGGGATGACGTGGACGGTGCAGGTGGCGGTGACGCCGTTGGTGGCGGTGATGGTAATGGTAGTGTCGCCAATCTTCATGGCGGTGATGATACCCTTATTGTCGCCTTCGGGGGTGACGGTGGCGATCTCTTCGTCGGCGGATTTCCAGGTCACGGACTTATCCGTGGCGTCATCGGGGCGAACCATGGCGACGATGTCGGTCACGTCGCCCACGCGCATGGTGATGTCATAGTTGGTCAGGGAGATGCTTTCCACTTCGACCGTGCCTTTGGTGACGGTCACGACACATTCGGCGGTCTGGCCGTTGGACGAGGAAGCGAAGATGGTGGTTACGCCGGGGCTTACGGCGGTTACATGGCCGTTGGCGTCAACCGTGGCGATTGACGGGTCGTTAGACTTCCAGGTGACGGACTTGTCGGTAGCATCATCGGGGGTGATAGTAGCGACGAGGTCGTCTTCATCGCCCACGATCATGTCGAGGTGGTCCTTGTCGAGGGAGATGCCGGTGACGGCGACGATGTTCGGCTCAACATAGACGGTACAGGTGGCTTGCAGGCCGTTGGCGGTGGTCACGGTGACTACGGCCGTGCCCTCGGCATTGGCGGTGATGATGGCTTTGAGGCCGTCGGCAGCCTCGGCGGAGGCAATGGCGGGGTTTGCGGAGGTCCAGGTGACGGTCTTGTCGTCGGTGTCCTCGGGGAGGATGATGGCGGTGATGTCGGTCACTTCGCCCACGAACATGTGGAGCTCGGTGTTGGTCAGCGTGACGCTCGCGGCCTCGACGATGCCCTTGGAGACGGTGACGGTACATTCGGCCGACATGCCGTTAGAGGCGGAGGCGTAGATGGTGGTTTCGCCGACGCCGACGGCGATTACATGGCCGTTTTCGTCAACGGTTGCGATGGTGCGGTCGGCGGAGCGCCAGGTGACGGTTTTGTCGGTGGCGTCGTCGGGGGTGATGGTGGCGATGAGGTCGTCAGTGTCGCCGACGATCATGTCGAGGTGAGTCTTATTGAGGGAGATGCCTTCGACGGCCACGGGAATGACGTAGACTGTGCATGTGGCGGTTTTGCCGTTGGCGGAGGTGGCGGTTACGACGGTGGTGCCGAGCTGAACGCCGGTGATGAAGCATTTCAGGTCTTCGGCGGGGGAGATGGTGGCAATGGCGTCGTCGGCCACGGTCCAGGTCACGGTCTTGTCGTCGGCATCATCCGGGCGGATAATGGCGGTGATGTCGATGGTGCGGCCCTGGCGGATGGTCACTTCAGTGTTGGTCAGGGAGATGCTTTCCACGTCGACGAAGCCTTTTTCAACGGTTACGACACATTCGGCGGTCAGACCGTTGGATGAGGAGGCGTAAATCGTGGCAACACCCGGGGCTACGGCGGTGACTTTGCCGTCGGCGTCAACCGTGGCGATTGAGCGGTCAGAGGAGCGCCAGGTCACGGTCTTGTCCGTGGCATTCTCGGGGAGGATGGTGGCCACGAGGGTTTCTTCGTCGCCCACGGTCATGGTCATGCTCTCCTTGATGGAGATGCTTTCAACTTGGATGGGAATTACGTGGACGGTGCAAGTGGCGGTGACGCCGTTGGTGGCGGTGATGGTAATGGTGGTGTCGCCAATCTTCATGGCGGTGATGATACCCTTGTTTTCGCCTTCGGGGGTGACAGTGGCGATCTCTTCGTCGGCGGATTTCCAGGTCACGGACTTATCCGTAGCGTCGTCGGGGCGAACCATGGCGACAATGTCGGTCACTTCGCCTACGCGCATGGTGATGTCGTAGTTGGTCAGGGAGATGCTTTCCACTTCGACGAAGCCTTTTTCGACGGTTACGACACATTCGGCGGTCAGACCGTTGGATGAGGAGGCGTAAATCGTGGCAACACCCGGGGCTACGGCGGTGACTTTGCCGTCGGCGTCAACCGTGGCGATTGAGCGGTCAGAGGAGCGCCAGGTCACGGTCTTGTCCGTGGCATTTTCGGGGAGGATGGTGGCCACGAGGGTCTCTTCGTCGCCCACGGTCATAGTCATGCTCTCCTTGATGGAGATGCTTTCGACTTGGATGGGGATAACGTGGACGGTGCAGGTGGCAGTGACGCCGTTAGTGGCGGTGATGGTAATGGTGGTGTCGCCAATCTTCATGGCGGTGATGATACCCTTATTGTCGCCTTCGGGGGTGACGGTGGCTATCTCTTCGTCGGCCGACTGCCAGGTGATGGTCTTGTCGGTGGCGTCGTCGGGGCGAACCATTGCGACAATGTCGGTTACTTCGCCTACGCGCATGGTGATGTCGTAGTTGGTCAGGGAGATGCTTTCCACGTCGACGAAGCCTTTTTCAACGGTTACGACACATTCGGCGGTCAGACCGTTGGATGAGGAGGCGTAAATCGTGG
>CAZLMV010000031.1:0-14753 GCA_964560625.1 uncultured Bacteroides sp.
ATTTTCCATGCCCATATCCCGGCAAATCAGATGATTTGCCACGGCTTGACATATCCGCAAAAGCAATAAGCGAGAATGTCAAGGAAATTGTGGATGTAAACAACCGTCTCATTGGTAGATGTTATGAGGCCAGGGCTTAATGTAATCCAAATTTACGTTAAATGCTTGTTTGGCGAGGGTGTCCGGGTAGGTAAATCTCACTATTTGTAAATGTGCATTTACCATACCGTCTACATCATCAAAAATCGCGTTAGCCTTTTCGATGAGTGGCGTAAAATCTTCGGTAAATCCGACTTTAAGATAGCCGTTTTCGTATTGGTCATAAGCCATACGAATATCGCTATTATCACAGGCAGTATTTGACAGGATTTCCTCGTGGGTTATAAGTTCTCCTTCATAAGGAGTGATGCCGCGGTCGATAAATGTAATGTCTATGCGCATGGTACTGTCAGCATTTAGCAAATGTACGCCGTCCATACCCCAGTTGCTCCCTACATGAGGCGTGAAACCATCAGGTATTTTGAAGATGAAGTCCGAAGGTTCATTATAGAAATATAAGGTATCCTTATATTGATAAACGCCTATTGAGTCAATGAGAGACACACCCTCCCATTCAGCAAAAGAAGTCTGAGCAGTATTTCCCTCTCCATGAGAGGATATACAACTGCAAAGTGCAAGATAAACAGCAGGAAAGATTAATTTGCGTATCATTTTGTGATCTTTTTAAGGATTTCCCAGTGACCCAGTTTGCGGCCGCCAACTCTGCGAATAAAGCCCTTTTGCTTCAGTTCGTTTATTGCACGACTTATAGTGATGGCGGATAAACTTAACTTTCCTCGTAATTGTTCTATTGTGTCATGCGGAGATGACACAATAGCATCGTATACACACTTCGAAACTGGTCTGATACCCAATGAATTAGCATTCACACCTTCTTTTGTATCATCTTTTGTATCATCTTTTGTATCATCTTTTGAAATAAAAGATTGTTGGGCGATATTTACCTTTACAAGGAATGCCGTCTCAAGGTCAAGATTAAAATCAGCGTTGCCGTTCCCATTTATCGCTAATTCCTCCTGCACGCGCTGGACTCCTCTGCTAAAACGGTTAACAAAGCCGATAACCTTCATGGCCTCGGCTAATACGCCATTTCGATAATCATTAACCCATGGAAAGTTTCGTGGATTAGCCTTACCATAAAGAGCGCCGGGATTTAAAATCTCTATTCTGTCATCATATTGATAAAACTGTATCGGGCCATTGCCTTCATAATCGCGATGACACACAGCATTCATAAGCAACTCTCGTATGGCCCACGAAGGATAGTCCGTTATTATCTCCTCTCTTAAAGCACTGACCGGGACCGGACGCCTTTTGGCTATAGTTGTAGACACAAAAGTGTCAAGTTGATTTAGAATAGTCATCAAGTTTCCTGAGAACTTATAATCGCTCGCGATATCAGCCGCTCTCCCGTCACCGCCAAAACGTACGTACTGCACGTATGCACCGGGCAGCCGACGTTCAACATTATTACCAAACATAAGAATTCCGGCATAGGTTGGGCAATCATGTTTCATGTCATAAAAGCCTAAGGACTGGAGTTGCAGCCGAACCTCGCGTTTATCGTTTTCGAGAATTTCTTCAGGGTAAGCTTGAGGTAGATATATTTGCCTGAAAAGTCTGATATCCAGGTCATTCAATGTACTATCCAGACATGGCATAGCATCAAATGTCTGCACATGCGATGCACGTTTTTCATAAAGCTTTCGCTCGTCATCTTCATTTGCCGTTCCTCGACGAGGACCTACACGCACACAGATCTTTCCCTTATACTTAACCGGGGGAAAATGAGCAGGCTCAACCTCAACCACGATAACAGCACCTTCGTCAAGTTCAACCTTATCAACCGTCATAGAAGGCTGAGGCTGAATATTCCCTTCGGTGCGAATCGATGCGATATTTTTCAGCAGAGAATCAGTAATTTTTATCGGTACAACTTTTCCGGTTTTATCATCAGCACCTATTATTAAATAGCCCGGCTTCTGATGATCAGGAAGATCATTCGCAAAAGAGCATATAGCCTCACCAAATTTATCCATTTTATCCGTAGCGATAGTGCGTTCAACTCTATCACTTTCTAAGTCGGCAAGGAGCCGTTGTAATTCTTTCTTTGAAATCATTTTTGAGTCGTTTTAGCGTAAAGAAGTGAAAGGGGTTCAAGTACATTGGTAGCTTGTACTTGTGGATATATTCTGGTTTTCTTTGCCATATATAAGAATTAATACGTTAAAGGGGGATTCTCAGATTTAACTGTGGTTTATAACGCAAAGTTACGAAAAAAATTCGAAACTTTGGTCCTTCAGGCGCAAAGATAACACCAGCAGTGAGTAAAAATCAAGACCGACGATGTTAAACTTTATTAATCCAGCCATAATTATTCGGGTTTTGTACAGCATTGGGGAATGGATTATTCGATTTTTGGCCGACTTGGCGGCCCCATTGGGCGATGGTAAGGATTGATCTTTTGTGTCATTTTTTGAAACAAAAGACTTTTTGACAACCTCTGTCAATTTTCCAAACACCGCTTGGAAAATCTGAGAAGTTGTTGACCTGGGCGCATTATTTTATTCTGACCCAAGAGCTTTCATAAGTTAAGAACGGGACACCAGCAGGACACCAGGAAGAGCTCCATGAAGAAGAACTCTCTGCGGCATTAATTAACCTTATCAGAGCGAAGGCGGCGGGGGGGAGTGAAATTTAGTGGGGGGATTGGTTGGAAATTGAAAAATATTTGCTAAATTTGCAGTGATGAAAACGAAGAAGCGCAGCAAAGTGGCTGAGAAATACGTGCTCTGGCGCCGCAAGGCTTTGCGGCTGTGGGAGTATGCGAGCGTGGGGGTTTGGCATGACCGCCGCAATAGCCTTTTTGTGCGCGCCGTCAAGACTGTGAATCTGACGGTTAAGTCGTTTTTGAGCACCGACTTGCAGTCGACGGCTTGCGCGCTGACTTATCGGTTGATTTTGGCCTTGGTGCCGGCGTTGGCTCTGATTTTTGCCATCGGTCGCGGCTTCGGGTTTCAGAATCTTCTTAAGTCGCAGCTGTTTAATTATTTTCCGTCGCAGCGCAAGGCCTTGGAGACGGGCATCAAGTTTGTCGACAGCTATTTGGCGCAGGCCTCTGAGGGTCTGTTTGTCGGAGTGGGCATCGTTGTGTTGCTCTGGACGTTGATTTCGCTGGTCAGCGCCGTGGAGGATGCTTTCAATCAGATTTGGGGCGTGAAACACGGGCGCACCCTATGGCGAAAGCTCACGGACTATACGGCTATCTTCCTGATACTGCCCATTTTAATGGTTTGCGGCTCGGGATTGACGGCGTTTATGAGTTCGTCGGTTGAGAATTATCTGCCGTTTATGACTCCGGTGGTTTCCGTGGCGTTAGATTTGGCCTCGGTGCTTCTGATTTGGTTCTTCTTCACGGGGGTCTACATGCTGATTCCCAACACGAAAGTGAAGTTTAAAAACGCCTTTCCGGCGGGCATCATGGCGGGCATCGCCTTCCAGTTGCTCCAGTGGCTTTTTGTCAGCGGCCAGATTTACGTCAGCAAATATAACGCCATCTATGGCGGCTTCGCGTTCCTGCCGTTGCTGCTGATTTGGCTGCAGTTGGTGTGGCTGTTCACCCTGAGCGGCGCGCTGATTTGCTATGCGGCGCAGAGCGTCACGGACTATGCGCTGGAGTGCGACGTGTTCGGCATTTCGTTTAATTATCGCACCCGCATCGGCTTGGGGCTTCTTGCCGTGATTAATAAGCGCTATCAGAAGGGATTGAAGCCACTTTCGGCGGCTGATCTCCAGCGGGCATTTAGCATTCCGCTGCGCCTGATCACGCTGCTGCTGCAAGAGATGGAGGAGCTGAAACTCGTCAGCCGGGTGCTCCCCACGAGCAATCCGGAGCTCATAGCCTTTCAGCCGGCGCGGGATTTCTCGGCGCTGACAGTCGGGGTGGTGCTGACGCTGTTCCGGCGCCATGGCACCCACGATTTCGTCAAGGAGTTTGACCGCGAATTTGCCTCGCTCAACACCATGCTCACCGACCTTGAGCACACCGACGAGGCCTCGGCCTCCACTCTGATTGCCGACTTGGAGATTCCCGACCACGCACTAACCATCAGACCATAACCCAATAATTGACAATAAATTAAACCCAAAAACCAAGTATGAAAACTGTAATTTCCACCACCAAAGCTCCCGGAGCTATCGGCCCCTACAGCCAGGCCATCGATTGCGGCGCCTTCGTCTACGCCTCCGGCCAAATCTCCGTTGACCCCGCCACCGGCAACATCCCCGAAGGCATCACCGCCCAGGCCCGCCAGAGCCTGGCCAACGTCAAGGCTATCCTCGAAGAAGCCGGCCTTAAGATGGAAAACGTGGTGAAAACCACCTGCTTCCTGGCCGAGATGAGCGACTTTGCCGCCTTCAATGAAGTTTATGCCGAGGCCTTCACGGCGCCCTACCCCGCCCGCTCATGCGTGGCCGTCAAGGAGCTGCCCAAGCAGGTGCTCTGCGAAGTGGAAGTAATCGCCGTCAAAGGCTAAAACGAATCAGCTAACAATTTAACAACCAAAATTTTAAAGAGTATGAAAAAGAAATTTATCTGCACCGTCTGTGGCTACATCCACGAAGGCGACGAAGCTCCCGAAAAGTGCCCCCTCTGCGGCGCCCCCAAGAGCAAGTTTGAAGAAGTGAAGGAAGAAGACGTCCTGAACTTCGTCACCGAACACGAAATCGGCATCGCCAAGAAGCTCGAAGCCGACGAAGAGATGATCAAGGACCTCAACGCACACTTCATGGGCGAATGCACGGAAGTTGGCATGTACTTAGCCATGAGCCGCCAGGCCGACCGCGAAGGCTACAGCGAAATCGCCGAAGCCTTCAAGCGCTATGCCTTTGAGGAAGCCGAACACGCAGCCAAGTTTGCCGAACTCCTTGGCGACGTGGTTTGGGACACCAAGACCAACCTCGAAAAGCGCATGCACGCTGAAGCCGGCGCCAACGCCGACAAGATGCGCATTGCCGCCAACGCCAAGAAGGCTAACCTCGACGCCATCCACGACACCGTCCACGAAATGGCTAAAGACGAAGCCCGCCACGGCCGCGGCTTCCACGGCCTCTACCAGCGCTACTTCGCCAACAAAAAATAATCCCCATAGCGCACATTATAAACAGCCGGGAGCTTAACCGCTCCCGGCTGATTTTTTGAGTTCCGAAAAAGGCTTATCTGTTGACCACCCAATGGCCGGTCTTATTGGAGCCAACGCGGGTCAGAATCCCCGCCTTCCTCAATTTAGCAACAATGCGATTCACCTTGCGCGAGGAGATTCCGAGCTGTTCACCAACATGAGGCTGGGAAATTTTTGGATTGTCGATCATTAAATCTATGACCTTTTTTATCTCCTCATTTATCTCGCCATTTATCTCGCCATTTATCTCGCCATTATCGCCATTTATCTCGCCGGGGGTGGATTCTTTGGGAGCGAAGGGATAAGTTACAGTTGAAATGAGCAGATCGCTTTCAAATTTGACGTCGCCGCCGGTCAGCTCCTTCCATCGAATAATTTTGTCAATTCCATAGCCGGCATTTTCCGACAATCGCGGGTGACGGAAAAACTTAATAATGCTCGGATTACGAGGCATTGAAAGCACCCTGCTTCGGAACTCCACCGCATCAAGGATAAAGCGGCCTGGGTTCTGCATGACGATTTTGTCGGAAAACACACGAATTGTGGGATGCGCCGCAGCAAAATAATCAGAATGAGCACAGAAGTTCACCAACCCTTCACGAAGACAAAAGAGCTGAGAATTATCCTCAGTGCCGAAAATATCAGGACCTTCTATGTAAGGTGCATCAACAAAATTGCGCAGACGATGCACAATTAATTGAAAACTTTCCCAGATGTTTTCCTGCTCGGGCATGCGGTAAGTATAGCGCTGCATGGCCTGCGCATAGGATTCGGCGGGAATCTCCATATAGTCAATCCAGAAGTTTGGAAGCACTCGAAGAATGGAATCACGCTTGCCAAACATCAACAAACTTCCGTAAGACAATCGCCCCGAACCAAGAACAATGTTTATCTTTCGGCAGAAATCCTCATCACCTAAATTAGGGAATGAGAGCGGGCGGTTATAGTCACGCAGAAAACTTCGATAAGACGCAATGGACTCCAAATTGACATCCTCAAAACCGCTGCCGGGCACTTCCATTTCCGAACGGGAACCAAAAGCACTGTCGCGCACGATGGCATCCACCTCCATGTCAGAAGCTAAGAGATCGCCGCTACCAGAGCGGATAAAGACATCCCCGGAGCTCTTAATGGCTACGGGTTTATGGGGCGAAACCGGAATCTCCAGCGCAAGCACGTCCTTCCCGTCAATAACATAACGGAACACGCGACCGGAAATCACGGCATTAAACTTAGAGCGCGAACGCAATGTGGTGATGACGTCTTGCTCCATTTTCTCGACATTGTCAATTCCGCAAACCTGATAGGTGTTGCTTCCCCCGGGAGTCTTTATTTCCTTTACGCCGAGAATAATCCATCCGCCGGCCGTGTTGGAAAAGGCACTCACCGTTTCCCACATGGACTTAGGAATGCCTCCGGAGGCTTCTTTAACCTCAAAGTCATCCCATTCAATATCGTTGAGCCTCTCAAGCAGTTGTTCCTTCGTCATAATGATAATCACAGAGTTTGGCGCAAAGATAGCAAAATTTTGCGAGTGAAAGCGTAAAAATTATAGTTTTTTTCAAATAAAAAACTCAGGCGAGCGCTTTTTAAGGGCGCCCGCCTGAGGATAGTAGTGGGGGGGAATTAGAGGCGGAGGGTGCGGGAGAGGGAGCGGCCGGCGCAGGTGGCGTTGATGACATAGATGCCGGGGGCTGGGGCGGTGAAGGTTGCGCACTCGTCGGTGATGGTTGCGGAGTCGACGATGCGACCGCTGAGGTCAGAGAGGAGGATGCGCTTGGATGCACCTTCGGTGCCGGGGAGGCATGCGCGGACGTTGAGGCCGTCGGCAGCGACGGTCATCTGGTCGAGGGCGTTGCCGGCCACTTCGCTGATGCCGGTTTCGAAGTTATTGAGCGAGAGGCGATAGACGGAGGTGGCGTGAGAGGCGATGCGTCCGAGGTCGAGGGTGCCGGTGGCCTTTTCGCCGTATTCGTGTTTGACGCAATCGCGGGTGAAGTATTCAGCCGTGGGGTCAAGGGCGCTGATGGTGGAGAAGTCAACGGTGAAGTTCTTGGCGGCTGAAGAGAGGTTGGTCACGGAGATTGCGACGTCGCCATTTTCGAGGTCCTTGGCTAAGATGAGGCAGTCGGCGGGGTCATGATAGATGGTTTCGCCGGCCTGGCCCATGCGGTCCTGATTGAGGGCGATGAGCTCGGGGTTGGTCATGATCTCGAGGTCGGTCTTGGAGAGGGTCTTGGTCATGTCGTTGGAGAGGGTGAGCGGAGAGCTCCACATGCACCAGAGGGCCATCTGAGTGCGATATTCGTCCTTGGTCATGCCGGGGCCGGTCTGGCAGAGATGGCTGGAGGATTTGCCGGTGCCGTTGATGCCGACACACATCATGTCGGCGTCGTTGAAGCGGTTGACGCCATTGTAGGCCCAGATATCTTTCATTCCGGCAATGGATTGGGTAATGCCGATGCCGCCATTGGCGCCGATCCAGCAGTCGCGGGTGTCAAAGGTGCAGCGCCAGCATGAGCCGCCGACTTCAGCGCCCCATTTCCAGGGTTCGCGGGGACCCCATTCGCAGACGTAGAGGATAATGTTGCGGCCGGAGTTTTTGAGGGCGTCGCCCATGGCTTTGTAACGTTTCTTGGCTGATTCAACGTCGGCGGGAGCGCCGCAGTAGTCATATTTGAGGATGTCGACGCCCCATTCGGCATACTGCTTGGCGTCAATTTCTTCATAGCCGTAGCCGCCGTATGCGCCGGCGCAGGTTTTGTTAGCCGCGTCGGAATACATGCCGAACTTCATGCCCTTGTCGTGAACATAGTCTGCCACGGGCTTGATGCCGTTGGGGAACTTGGTGGGGTTTTCCACGGGTTTGCCGTCGGCGGCGCGCGAGGATGCGTGCCAGAGGTCGTCGATAACGAGGTGGGTATATCCGGCTTCAATCAGGCCTTTGCTTTCCATTTGGTCGGCCACGGTCTTTACAACCTGCTCGGAGATATTTCCTTCGATGGAGTTCCAGCTGAGCCATCCCATGAAGGGCACGGGCTGCTGGAGGTTAGAGCTGACGGTCAAAGTGACGGGCTCGATGACTTCGTCGCCGTCGCTGGTAACTTTCACATTATAAGTATATACGCCTTCGTTTTCTACGATGCCTTCGACGAGGTTGCGGGCTTCATTGTAGACAAGGCCTTCGGGGAGATCCGACACGGAGATTTCAGCGTCGGGGCTCAGGCAGCGGAGTTTGTGCATGAAGCGGATTCCGGGCTGGGAGAATACGGTCGTGGCGGCGTCGAGGCCTGCAGCGAGGGCGCTTTCGTGGATGATTTCGGGCTCGTTGGAGTTCTGATAGACGAATTCGAAGTAGGCGTTGCCTAAGTCGACGTGGTCGCTGGCGTTGCCGCCGTTTTCGTCAAGCTCAATGATGAGATATTTATACTCGGTCAGGCCGTCGAGGTCGATGGCGACGGGCTCGGGGTCGTTAAACTTGAGCTTGCCTTCCATGACGGTTTCGGAGGCGCCGCCCTGGCGACGGAGAATGACCTTATAGGCCACCATCTCAGTGTTTTTGGTGAGGTTTGCGGCCTTTTCAATGCCGGCTTCGATTTCGTCGTCGAGGCCAAGGAGGGCATGGAATTTGGGGGTCGAGCCGTTGAGTTTCACCACGACTTTGGCCGTGGCGTGGAGGCCGACGCCGCTTTCATAGCGCACGCCCTTCATGCGGATGGGGTTATTGTCGACGCTGCGGTCGGCGCGCACGGTGCCCCAGCCGGTGGTGATGTTTGAGATCTCCATGGTGCTCATGGGGATGATGGTAGCGCCTTCAATTGAGGGAGTCTCGGGCAGGGAGACCACGACGCTGGAGGGATACATATCGCCGGCGGCGATGATGCAGGGCACTTCGCCTTCGTAGGTCAGGCGAGCATCGGCCAAGTCGACATGGTCGGCCCAGTTGTTTGCTCCGGGCTGGATGTCGATTTTGATATATTTATAAGGAGTAGCGTCGGCCACGGAGACTTCGATTGCCGGGTCGTTTTCCTGGCGGTTGAGGTGTCCGGTGGCAATGGTGGTGACGTCGGTGGCAGTTGCGCCATAGGCAGTTACGGTGAAGTCGACGATGCCATGGTTAGCCTTGAGGTCGGCTTCGTCGTCCACGCCGATGAGGGTATAGAAGGAAGTGGCGCCCTTGAGGTCAATGATGACCACTGAGGGGGCATGAGTGCCGATGCCGCTTTCATAGACGGTGCCCTGAATGGTCAGGGGATTGTTGGCCGTGGACTTGTTCATGCGCACATGTTCGCCGGCCAGGCAGGTTATGTTTTCCGTGCCTTGGAGCTCTGAAAGCTGGATGATGCCGGGGCCGGTGGTCGGGGCGACCGTGGCGGCCATGGCAGGGGCTATCGCGGAGAAGGCGAAGAGCCCGAGAGCCAGAGTTTTAACTTTATTCATGGTAAGGTATTGATGATTGGTTTGTTAAATTATTATCAAAGGAGAGCAAGGACGAGGACCTGGGCGGCCACAACGCGAAGGAACATCGTCAAGGGATAGACCGTCGAGTAGGCCACGGCGGGGGCGTCGCTCGTGGTTTGGGCGCCGCCATAGGCCAAGGCCGGGGGATCGGTATAGGAGCCGGAGAGAAGGCCGAGAATGTTCAGATAATTGATATTGAAGCACTTGCGGGCAATGATGCCGACCACCACCAAGGGGACGAAGGTGATGATAAAGCCCCAGATGACCCACCACATGCCGGTCTGGTTAAACACCGTGGCGGCAAAATCCTTGCCGGCGGCGATGCCCACGGAGGCGAGGAAGAGGCAGATGCCCAATTCGCGCATCAGCATGGAGGCCGACGAGGAGGTGTAAGTGACCAACTTCGCCTTATAACCGAAGCGGGAGAGGAGGATGGCCACCACTAAGGGGCCGCCGGCCAGGCCGAGTTTCATGCCGAAGCCCACGTTGATGGAGCCGAGGATGATGCCGAAAAGGATGCCGACAAAAATGGTGATGAGGTTCGGCTCATTGAGGCGGCGCATGGAGTTACCGAGGCGGTCAGCGAGGCGGTTGATGTCGTCGAGCGCGCCTACGACGGTCAGGCGGTCGCCCATCTGGAGGCGGAGGCCCGGGGAGGCAAGCAGGTCCACTCCGGCGCGATTGACGCGAGTGGCATTCAGCTGAAAGGCGGAGCGCAGGCGCAGCGAGCCGAGGCTCACGCCGTTATATTTGGGCTGAGTCAGCAGGATGCGGCGGCTGACCACTTGCGCCGGGTTTTCTTCCCATTCGTAGTCCACGCGAGGGCCAAGGACGGTGCGGAAGGCCGTTTCGTCGTGGGTGGACATGATGACGAGGGCTTTGTCGCCCACGT
The DNA here is from genome assembly GCA_964560625.1 of uncultured Bacteroides sp. Taxonomy (GTDB): domain Bacteria; phylum Bacteroidota; class Bacteroidia; order Bacteroidales; family Muribaculaceae; genus UBA3263. The sequence goes on from CAZLMV010000031.1 coordinate 10,594, forward strand.
GGAGCACGGTTTGCGAGGTCGGGATAACCACTTCGCCGTAGGCATTCAGCAGTCGGGAAATGACGAAGTCACAGTGAGTTACGTCGTGGAGCTGCTGCACCGTCAGGCCGTTGACCAACTCGTTGGTAATCTCAAAAGTCTCTTTCAGCGGGGCCGACATGGAGGCGTTGGCTTCCTCCTCGAGCTTGTGTTCTTCGTCGGCAATGTTGATGCGGAAAATCCATTTAATCACGAGCATGGAGAGGATGATGCCGCAGACGCCTAAGGGGTAAGCGGCGGCATAACCCATGGCCATCAGGTCAGCATCGGCAGCGCCGACGGCTTGCTGGGCGGCGGCGAGTCCGGGGGTATTGGTGACGGCACCACTCATCACGCCGACAAGGGCCGAAATTGAGGTGTGGCCGTCGATGTAAAACAGGGCCACGACGATGCCGACGTTGAGCAGGACTATCAACACCGCAAGCATGTTGAGCCTCACGCCCCCTTCCTTAAAGGAGGAGAAGAAGGCCGGGCCCACTTGCAGGCCAATGGCGAAAATGAAGAGAATCAGGCCGAATTCGCGCACGAATTTGAGCACTTCCGGATTGACCACATAGCCAAAATGGCCCATCAGGATGCCCACGAAAAGCACGAAGGTGACGCCGAGGGAGATCCCCCCGATTTTCAGCTTCCCTAAGTAGATGCCCGCGGCAATGACGAAGGAGTAGAGGACCAGCGTGGCGGCAAGTCCTTCATTTCCGGGGGCTAAGAGTGATTGAATCATTTCCATGGTTTATTATTTCATGAATCCTTGTTGCTTAAGAACGGAGAGGAGCACCTCGGAGAAATGCTCGTTGCCCTGGCGGGGATAGCGCACGTCGGTAAACACTGCGGCGAGGCTATCTTTGCCATTTTCAGCCATATAGCGGTGAGAATCCTCGCGGGCTTCGAGGGCCGAATAGGCGGCGTCAATGTCGGCGGGCTGATATTTCTCCCGGCTGCGAATGGCGTCGAGGGGGAGGCGGGGCTGAGTCTCGGCGGGGCGCTCCGCGGGGACGCCAAGGGTGACGGTAATCACGGGGATGACGAGCGTCGGAAGACCCAGTGCGTCAATGATTTGCGGAGCGTTCCAGGTGGTCGTGCCGAGATAGCAGGTGCCATAGCCGCGCATTTCGGCGATGGTGACGAATTGCTGGGCAAGAATCGTGGCGTCAAGCATCGCGGAGATGAAGCTCTGCAGGTTGTCAAAGCCGGGGTCAGCGCCGCGCTCTGTGGCCCAGCGACTTACGCGGTTAAAGTCGGCGCAGAAGGTCAGCACGGCGTTGGCCGCTTGCAGGCACGGCTGATTGAAATGGGCCGGCGCAAGGGCGGCTTTGCCCTCCTCTGAGCGGGTCACGACGACGTTGTAGAGCTGCATGCCGCCGCACGTGGGGGCCTGGGCGGCTGCGGCGAGCATCTCGTCAATCTCGCGGTCAGGGATCTGCTCGGAGGTGTAGTTTCTTATGGTTGTTCTCTTCTTAAAGTAGTCCATATTTTTCTTTGAGTTCTTCAAGTTCCATTGACGCCAACTCCCAGAGGCTCATGGCGTTATCGAGTTTCTTTCCGAGGGCGGCATGCCGGTCGTAGACGTCGGGCTCCTGCGGCGCGCCTGCGGCCAATTGCTCCTCAAGGGCGGCGATTTCGCCCTCGATTTTGGCGATTTCGGCCTCGGCCTCTTTCACCTTCTTTTCGGCGCGGTTGATGGCGCGGTCGCGCTCTTTTTTCTCCTCATAGCTGAGCTTGCGCTGCTCCTTGGGCGTGGGTTCCGGGGCCGCGGCCTTGGGGGCCGACTGGCGGGCCGGGGCCTTGCGTTCCAATTCCTGAAGCGAGGCTAACTTCTTCTTTTCCAAGAATTCATAGATGCCGCCGAGACATTCGCGCACCTTGCCGCCGCCAAATTCGTAGACCTTCTCCACGAGCCCGTCGAGGAACTCGCGGTCGTGGCTCACCACGATGACCGTGCCGTCAAAATCCTTGATGGCCTGCTTGAGGATATCCTTCGTGGCCATGTCAAGATGGTTGGTCGGTTCGTCGAGAATCAGCAGATTGACCGGCTCCAAGAGCAGGCGAATCATGGCCAAGCGGGTCTTTTCGCCGCCGCTGAGCACTTTGACTTTCTTGTCGCTCGCCTCGCCGCCAAACATGAAGGCGCCGAGTATGTCGCGGATTTTCAGGCGAATATCGCCCACGGCCACGCGGTCAATGGTGTCAAACACGGTCAGGTCCTCGTCAAGCAATTGCGCCTGATTTTGAGCGAAATAGCCGATTTTGACGTTGTGGCCTAAGCGCAGCGTGCCGTCAAAAGGGATTTCGTGCATGATGCACTTGACAAGCGTCGATTTGCCCTCGCCGTTTTTGCCCACGAAGGCCACTTTCTCGCCGCGCTTGATGGTAAAAGTGGCATCGGCAAAGACCTGATGGTCGCCGTAGCGCTTGCCTAAGTCCTCCACTATCAGCGGATAATCGCCCGAGCGCGGCGCCGGCGGAAAGCGCAGATTCAGGTGGGAAGTGTCAACCTCGTCCACCTCAATGCGCTCAATCTTGGCCAACTGCTTCATGCGGCTCTGGACCTGCACGGCCTTGGTGGCTTTGTAGCGGAAGCGCTCTATAAACTCCTCAGTGTCAGCAATTTGCTTCTGCTGATTCTGATAGGCGCGCATTTGCTGCTCGATGCGCTCGCGGTGGAGCACTACGTATTTTGAATAGTTGACGTTATAGTCATAGATTCTCCCGAGGGAAATCTCTATGGTTCTGTTAGTTACGTTGTCAATAAAGGCGCGGTCGTGGCTCACCAAGACCACGGCTCCGGCCTTTTGCGTCAAGAACTGCTCGAGCCACTGGATTGACTCGATGTCGAGGTGGTTCGTCGGCTCGTCAAGGAGCAAGACGTCGGGCCGGCGCAACAGGAGCTTTGCCAACTCAATGCGCATGCGCCAGCCGCCGGAAAATTCGCTCGTGGGGCGCAGGAAATCCTCGCGCGTGAAGCCTAAGCCTAAGAGGGTTTTCTCGATCTCGGCCTCGCCGCCGGAGCCGTCTTCCATGGCCATGCGCTCGGTCAGCGACGTCACGCGCTCTATCAGCTCGGCATAGGAATCTGACTCATAATCAGTGCGTTCGCTCAGCTCCTGATTCATGCGGTCAAGTGATTGCTGCATCTCTTTGATGTGGCCGAAGGCTTTGCGGGCCTCATCAATGACGGAGCAGGTGTCTTCCGTGGTCATGTGCTGCGGAAGATACCCGATAGTGACGTCCTGAGGGGCATCGACGCTCCCGGAAGTGGGGCGCTGAAGCCCGGCAATGATTTTCAGCATTGTCGACTTTCCGGCGCCATTCTTCCCCACCAGGGCGATGCGGTCACGCCGGTTTATCACATAATTTATATTATCCAATAGAGTTTTGGCCGAAAACTCCACCGTCAAATTTCTGATTGCAATCATACCTGCAAATTTACGCATTTTTCTCCAATTCCCCCAACAATTCCCCAAATTTTTTCCAAACGCACCCCCTAACCTTTATAATGTGTATCCTAAACTCTTATAACTCTTATAAGTCTTATAACTCTTATAAAACTTATAGCCGCCTCCCCGGTTATGCTTCCCGGGTTTATTTTGTATTTTGGATTTTGTATTTTTCATTTATTTTGTATATCTTTGCGGAAAAATTAGAGAGAATGGAAATAGTTTTGACTTATTTGGAGTTGAGCGATTATGTTAGGCGCCATTGGGGCAAGCGGTTAGACTTGTCGCGCGAGGGCGAGCACTCGGTGCGCGCCGTGTATCACGCCGGGCTGTTGACCCAGACCGTCACCCTGCAGGTGGCGGCCATCGAGGATAACTGCCTGACCATAGCTTTTCGCGGGGGCGCGCTGCTGTCGATGCTCATCAAGGGGTTCCGCGGCGCCATCAACGACAAGCTCGGCGACGGAATCCTCATCTACAAGAAAAATTACCTCATCATTGACCTCAAAGTGATTCCTCAGGCGCAGGCCTTGGCCGCCGCCATCGACGTCCGCGAGGTCATCCCCACGGACTCGGCCCTGACCATTCGCGCCGACCTCAAATAGGCAAAAATTCCTGAAATATCCCGCAAAACTGCTTAAAAAAACGTAATTTTTATGTTATTGAGCAGTTTTGTTTGCATTT
>CAZLMV010000031.1:14853-16082 GCA_964560625.1 uncultured Bacteroides sp.
AAAACTGCTTAAAAAAACGTAATTTTTATGTTATTGAGCAGTTTTGTTTGCATTTTTGGCGTTTGATTTGTAACTTCGCAAGCTACAAGACGAATTAATAAAAATATAACCAAAATATAAATAATGAGTTATCTGAAATTTGATAGGAACCAGATGATGAATTTGGACCATGCCCTGACCAAGGAAATGCTCCGAACGAATCAAACGGGCGCCTATCACTGCACAACGGTTGTCGATTGCAACACCCGTAAACAGCACGGCCTGCTCGTGATTCCCATTCCCGAGCTCGACCCTAACGGCAGCTACGTAATGCTTTCGTCGCTTGACGAAACCGTGATTCAACATGGCGCCAAGTTTAACTTGGGTTTGCATCGCTATAGTGGCGGAGTCTATTCGCCCAAGGGACACAAGTATATCCGCGAGTTTGACTGCGAGAACGTGCCGCGCACCACTTATCGCGTGGGCGGCGTGGTGCTGACCAAGGAGAAAATCTTCATCTCCAACGAAAACCGCATCTTGATTCGCTACACCCTCGTTGAGGCCCATTCGGCCACGACCCTGCAGTTCCGCCCCTTCTTGGCGTTCCGCGAGGTCAACTCCTTAGTTCAGCAAAACGACAGCATCAACACGGCCGTGGAGCCCACGGCCAATGGCGTCAGCACCTGCCTCTATCCCGGCTATCCGCGCCTGTTCATGCAGTTCAGCCGCAAGGCCGAGTGGGTCAGCGAGCCGAACTGGTATAACGGCATTGAATATGTCAAGGACCTGGAGCGCGGAGTGCCTTACACGGAGGATCTCTGGGTGCCCGGCTATTTCGAAGTGCCCATCAAAAAGGGCGAGAGCATTATCTTCTCGGCGGGCGTCAGCGAGGTCAATCCCCGCTCCTTGGCCAAGATGTATGAGCAGGAAATTGCCGTCCGGACGCCTCGCTCGTCGTTCTACAACTGCCTGAAAAACGCCGCCAAGCAATTCTACATGAAGCTCGACGGCCATGAATACATGCTCTCGGGCTATCCCTGGGGCAAGGTCTTGGCCCGCAACACCTACATGTCGCTGCCGGGCAACACCCTTGCCATTGACCATCCTCACGACTTTGAGGACATCACCGAGAGCGCCAACGCCGCCCTGCTCCGATTCAAGGACTCCGGCGCGCTGGACAAGATCATCCAGGGCATCGACCAGCCGGACATCCCGATGTGGGCCCTCTGGTGCATCCAGCAGTATGCCAA
>CAZLMV010000032.1:0-15467 GCA_964560625.1 uncultured Bacteroides sp.
TGGCTCTTCCCCCTCCTCATCGGTAAGGTCCTCGACAAGACCAACCCCGAAATCACCCAAGGCCTTGCCGACGGTACCATCACCGAAGCTCAGGCATCGGTAAGTTATAACTACACATGGCCGCTCGTAATGCTCGCCTCCCTCGGCGTCGCTGCCCTCCTTATCGGCCTGTGGCTCAAGGTGATTGACCGCAAGCACCACCTCGGCCTCGAAGAACCCAACATCAAACCCTCTGCCGAAACCGAAGAGGCCGAAGTTGCCGCTGCAGAAGCATAATGAAAACCGCAGAAATTAACGGCGTAACCATTGCCTATGACTGTGAACCCGGTCAGGGCGCCCCGGTCGTGCTGATGCACGGCTGGGGGTGCCGCGCCAAGACCTTAGAGTCCGTAGCCGCCACCGTCCGCGCCCTCGGTCGACCGCTGATTAATGTCGATTTCCCCGGATTTGGCGACTCCTCCGAGCCCCCGGAGGTGTGGGGCGTGGAGCAGTACACTCAGGCCATGGAGGAACTCCTGCGCCGCGAGGGTGTTGGCTCCGACGCCGTCCTCTTAGGCCACTCCTTCGGCGGCCGCGTCGGAATTGTCTACGCCTCGCGTAACCCCATTGGCAAACTCATACTCGTCGACGCCGCCGGAGTCAAACCGCGCCGCACTCTGCGTTATTACCTGAAAGTCTACTCCTTTAAGGCGAAAAAACATCTCCTGCGCCTCCTGTTAGGCAAGGAAAAGGCAGAGGAGAAGCTCAACAAACTTCGCGCAAAGGCCGGCTCAAGCGATTATCGCGACGCCTCCCCCCGCATGCGCGCCATCATGAGTCGCGTAGTCAACGAAGACCTCTGCCACCTCATGCCCCAAATCAAGGCCCCAACCCTCCTCATTTGGGGCACCGCCGACACGGCTACCCCCCTCTCCGACGCCAAAAAGATGGAAAAACTAATCCCCGGAGCAGCCCTCGTCTCCTTCGAAGGCGCCGGCCACTACTCCTTCCTCGACCGCCCCGCGCAGTTTGCCGCCGTCCTGAAGTCCTTCCTTCAGTCCTGATTATAAATCTTATAAGTCTTATAAATCTTATAAAACTTATCTACCCGCCGCCCTCCATAAACCATAAACTATAAACCATAAACCATGTTTATTTTCGCCGCCATACTCGGCCTCGCTGCCCTTTGGGAGGAGTTCTCCCGCACCCTGATGATGCTCCAGCAGAACTCCTATCGCATCGACCGCTATAACCGTTACCTCAATCAGTCGGGCGACATGACCTCCGTGGCCAAGCTCCTCGCCGCCGCCCTCTTCCTCTTCTCGCTCATCGGATGGGTCCCCATGTGGATTGCCGCCGCCCTCCAAATGATTTTCTTCCTCATTGTGGCCATCAAGGAAGGGCGCAAGAAGTATAAAAAGCCCCTGGTGATTACGGACCGCGTCAAGCGAATCATGGGCATGATGTATCTGCTCTTCGTCTTGCTCTGCGTTGGTTTCTCCATTGGCCGGAGCCTTGACGGCGTGTTCATGACCATCGCCACCGTGGCCCTCGGCTGCTGGTTTGCCTCCTCTTGGCTCGCCATCGTAGCCGTCTGGTTGCTCACTCCCGTGGAAAAGCGTATCAATCAGAAGTTTGTCGACGATGCCGCCCGCATCCTCGCCTCCATGCCTGACCTCAAAGTCGTAGGCATCACCGGCTCTTACGGCAAGACTTCCACCAAACATTATCTCCACCGCATCCTCGCCGAAAAATTCAGCGTCTGCATGACCCCCGGCTCCTTCAACACCACCATGGGAGTGGTCCGCACCATCCGCGAGCACCTTAAGCCCTACGATCAGGTCTTCATCTGCGAAATGGGCGCAAAGCAGCCCGGCGACATCAAGGAGATCTGCGACCTCGTCCACCCCGTTTGCGGCATCGTCACCGCCGTCGGACCCCAGCACCTCGAGTCGTTCAAGACCATTGAAAACGTCCAGCGTACCAAGTTTGAACTCATCGACGCCCTCCCCGCCGACGGCCTTGCCATCATCAACGACGACTTCGAGTTCGTGGCCAATCGCCCCGTGGGCAATGTCGAAGCCATCCGTTATGGCGTCAAAGGACGCCCCGAAATCCAATACTGGGTCGACGACATCACCTATTCCGCCACCGGCACCGACTTCACCATCTGGAGCCGCGACGCCGAGCCCCTGCGCCTCCACACCCAGCTCGTCGGCGAATGTAACGTCTCCAATCTCGTTGCCGCCGTCATCGTCGGCCTCCGCCTCGGTGTCAGCCGTCAGCAGATTGCCTACGCCGTAGAGAAAATCGAACAGGTCGAACACCGTCTCAGCATCAAGCGCCTCCCCGGCTCCGTCACCATCATCGACGACGCCTTCAACTCCAACCCCACCGGCTCAGCCATGGCCCTCGACGTCCTCGCCGCTATGCCCGGCACTCGCGTAATCATCACCCCCGGAATGATTGAACTCGGCTCCGAACAATACGAACTCAACCGCAAATTCGGCGAAAAAATAGCCTGCTCATGCGACGTCGCCATCATCGTCGGCCACTACAACCGCGACGCCATCCTCGCCGGCCTCCAAGGCGCCCGCGGCGTCAACGTCCTCCCCGTCGACTCCTTCACCGAAGCCCTAACCCTCCTCCCCGCATCCAACTACACCGTCCTCTACGAAAACGACCTCCCCGACACCTTCAAATAATCCCCCCCAACATTAAATAGGTGAAAAAGAGAGAATGTTATCATGGAAATAGATTTTTCGATATTACAAACTATTCCCCCCTTTAAGGGTGATGATAAAATGCCGATGTCCAGCGTAGACATTGATAGTGAATTGCAATCCATTCACGATGAATTATCCAGAATTTCCATTGATGTTATACCTTTTGACCGGATAGATGCTTTGCTCGTTTTTGGTTGTGCAATAACTGAGATCATATTGGATTTTTTCCTTAGTGACCCTACTAATCCAAATGGTGTGGCTTCTAAATGCAATGATAGTGATTCATGGATAGGGAAGTTAGGAAATGATATTCACCATAAGATTAATCATAAGAACAATCCACTTGATTTTCAAGGTGGTTTTACTGCTGACGGAGAAGTCATATTTAATGGTGATAAAAGAAAACGTGATATTTCATTTGGAGGTGAATATCATAGAAATTTGAGTGATTATCATGACCTCGTTAATTTTTGGAAAGCAATCAAAGCAATACATGATGGAAAGTTTTCGGAGTCTGCCTTTGTAGATGGTGCGCGTGTATTTGTCGAAACTACCAAAAACGCATATGGGCGTGATTTTAACAAACCGGGATCGTGGCGGGGCGCTATATGGGAATATGTGTGTCATATGTTTGCTGATTTCTTTTCATCACATAGTCTGCCTATTCCCGGCTCATCATATCTACGACATTCGAGTTCCCGTGAAATTCGTAAATTCGCTGAGGAATTATATAGAGAGGGCGATAATTTGCGAACTGAAGTACTAAAGATTGGAAGTGTTGTAATTACAGAGTTCGTGCTTAAAGTTTTCCATCGTCTTAGATATAAAGAAAGTGAGTGGTCAAAAGAGGCTCAAGATAAGAAGTTACATCTTCTTCTCTTAATGACCCATGGATTGGCAACGGCGTTTAATATAGGAAAGGTTATTATTACAGAGAATCCGGTGTCGTTGAATCTGCCCATGATAGTTCGGACTGTATCTATTGCGTTTAAGGCGATCAAAGATCAAATTGACTATAATGGACGAGTTAAGACGAGAATTATGTTATCGCAGGTCTGTGTCCAGCTTGAAATGCAGAAGACACTCATTGTATTTAATGAGTTTCTCTATTACACGTCTAATTATCTTGAACTCTGTCAAAATGTGCAAAATGAGTCCATTAGAATGATAATGGAGAGATTTCAAATCAACAGCCGGCTTTCTTCTTTGCAGATGGATTATTCCATGGCCAATGTGGAGAAGCAAAGAGTGATGTCTGAAAATAATACGATCATTGAGTCTCTCATAGTTAGGCTTCCGGATGTTGATACTTCATCGCACTCGTTGGTGGAATTAAGTGAATTTTTTTCAATTCCATCGGATAGACTTAATCTTATTCAACTAAAATAATACAATATAATATAATGGAGAATTTGCCTAAGCCAGTTAACCAGACTGCTGAAAGTGCTAAGCTTGATATTAATAGTGTTGCGTCAGAGATACTGAAAGATCCATCAAAGTTCTCTTCTTTCGTGAACGATACGGCCAACCTACTTAAGGAGGCTCAGGATAAAGCTCTGGAACTTAAGGAGAGAAATTTTTTTAAGCGAGTCTTTTCATCATCATCTAAAGACTTCGCCGGCATTATTTTGTCACAGCATAATATATTGCAAAACTTCTTTGTTCTATTGCAAACTATTACGTTTGTGTCGGGAAGAAATACCGCATTACTACTTTCTCTTTCAGATTCTCTTAGAAAAGGTATTAACCTCAATGATGAAGAGCAAAGGAATCTTTACGCTTTCGCGGATTCTTATTTGCAGGACGCAATTGATAGTGCTAATAATGAGAGAATTAGAGAAGAGGCACTAAAGAAAGTTCTTATTCTTACTTCTGATATTATACAGTCTAACGAGTTGACTTCAAATAAAGTTGACCAACTCGTTGATTCTGAAATGATAATTAGACAACGCTTGGCTCAAACCGATAATGCGGTTAACTCTCTTCGGGATTCATTGAATTCACAGTCTGAATGGTTCGCGAAAGAGAATGCTATGCATCAGAACGAATTGGACAGACTGGGCGCCTCTTTGACGGAGCTATCAAAAGAATTTGTGGAGGCTAATACTTCATTGCAGTCTATCCAAGTTGAATTAATGTCTCAGTCAGAAAGGCTTACAAAGGAGAATAAGATTCTTAAGTATTTTATTGGGGCTTCAATGTGTCTTTCTATTTTGGCGTTTGCGCTTGCTTTTGCGTTTCTCCAGCAGTAGTAGTCTCCAACAATAATTGTTCAAATGATTCAAATCCTCATATCTTCACGTGAACTTTTTGGAGGTCGGGGGCGTTATAACATCGAAAGACACACAAAGTGAAAGAAATGTGATAATGATTGGTTTATTATTTGACGAGGAGTGACTGCGAAGCCACTCCCCGCTAATTTTTTGGCTATTTTGGTAGAATAGAAACCGGGGTTTTGGAAACGGGGGTTTCTATTATTTGGTGGTTTGGGGGATTTTTTGTATCTTTGCGGGTGAGAATCTTTTTAGTTTTTTGATTATGAAGTTTTTTGATCGTAAGGAAGAAATAGCTACTTTGCAGAAAATCAGGGCGAATGCGGAAAATAGTGCGCAGTTTACCGTCATGACCGGACGTCGGCGCATCGGCAAGACTTCGCTCGTGCTTAAGGCGTATGAAGATCGGCCGATTCTCTATTTTTTCGTTGGACGCAAGGCTGAAAATTTGCTTTGTGAGGAATTTCGCCAGGAGGTTGAATCAAAGCTCGGCGTCAAATTGGGTGGCACACCTTCGGGTTTCGCTGAGCTGTTTGATTTCCTCATGCAGCTTTCCAAGCAGCAGAGTTTTACGCTCTTTATTGATGAATTTCAGAATTTTGAGCGCGTGAACCCTGCGGTTTTCAGCGATATGCAGAAACTCTGGGACCTGAATCATGCTGACTCAAAACTGAACCTGATTGTTTGTGGTTCGGTTTATTCAATGATGACCAAGATTTTCCGAGACAAGAAGGAGCCGCTTTATAATCGTCAGAACCGATTTATGACTATTCGAGCCTTTCAACCTTCGGTCCTTAAGGAGATTATGGAGGAATATCATCCCGGGTACACCAACGAAGATCTCTTGGCTCTTTATACGTTTACCGGGGGCGTGGCAAAGTATATTCAGCTGTTGGTCGACGACGGCGCGTTGACTCTTGATTCGATGATTGACAGCATGATAAGCTCTGATTCAGTGTTTATTAACGAAGGTCGCTCAATCCTGGTCGAGGAGTTTGGCAAGGACTTTGATACATATTTTTCAATCCTCTCATCCATTGCCTCAGGCAAAACTCGCCGAGGCGAGATTGAGGCCGTGGTTGGGAAGTCTATCAGCGGCTATTTGACGCGTTTGGAGGATGATTATGGAATTATTTCCAAGAAACTCCCTATTGGTGCTAAGCCGCTGAGTAAGAACGCTATCTACGTGATTCGCGACAACTTTTTCACCTTTTGGTTTCGCTTCGTGTTCAAATATGCTCATTTCTTGGAGATAGGAGCCTACGAGCAGCTCCGCGAATTGATTCGACGGGATTATCCCACTTTTTCCGGCCTCGCCTTAGAAAGATATTTCCATGACAAAGCCGTTGAAAGTAAGCGCTTTACCTTAATAGGCCGCTGGTGGAACCGCAAGGGTGAATGTGAATTAGATCTTTTAGCCGCTAATGAGCTGACAAAGTCGCTGACCGTCTACGAAATCAAAAGAAACAAGAATAACGTCAACCGCTCCGCCTTAGATGAAAAGGTGAAGTTAATGCTTGACGCTCTTCCTCAATTTGCTGATTATCAGACCGAAGTAAAAGCTCTTGACCTTAACGATATGTAGTCGGGGCGGGTGGGAGATTATTTGCGGGAGTGGGGGGCGAGTTGCTTTAGGGTGGAGAGGTAGCCGGAGTGGATTAGGAGTTCGAGGTCGTGGAGGTCGAAGGTTTGGTGGTTGGCGGTTTCGGAGAGGGTGACTACGGCGTCACACATTTCGAGGTCGGCGGTGATGTTGTTTTTCGACATGATGCGATAGGAGCGTTTGGCGATGTCGACGATGCCTTTGGGGGGCGCGGATTCGCCCATGGGTGAGCAGTTTATGCCGATAAGGAAGTCGCAGAGGTGGCGAATGGCGTAGGCGGGGAGATTGCGGAGCACTCCGCCGTCGACGTATCGACGGCCTTCGATTTCCACGGGTTCAAACACGATGGGGACGCAGCAGCTGGCGGCCACTCGAGGCGCCAAGGGTCCGCGCTCAAACACTTCTTTGGTGCCGGAGTCGAGGTCGGTGGCGCAAATGAGCGTCTTAATCGGCAGATCTTCAATGTTTTTGTAGGGGATGGTCTTCTCTAATCGGTGAATGAACTTGTCGAGATTGAAGAAGCCGTCGCGCGGCAGAATGGGGCGCACGAAGTCGGTAAATTTGCCGCCATTGAAGAGCTCTAAGAGCTTATCGTCCTTGCGGTCAAGGAGTCCGGCTGAAAAGAACGCCGCGGCCACGGAGCCTGCGCTCACGCCGGCCACGACCTCGGGCTCTAACCCCAAGTCTTGCAGCGCATGGAGCGCCCCGATATGGGCAAAACCGCGCGCACCGCCGCCGCTGAGAGCGACGCCGATGCGATAGGGTTTCTTGCGATGTGAGGGTAATTTCATCTCTTCAAACGGGGTTATTTTTCGCGCATGAAGATGCTGATGGGGGTGCCGCAGAAGTCCCAGTTTTCGCGAATTTTGTTTTCAAGATAGCGGCGATAGGGCTCCTTGACCCATTGGGGCAGATTGCAGAAGAAGACAAACGTCGGGATGCGCTGCTCCTTGAGCTGGGTCACGTATTTAATCTTGATAAACTTACCCTTATTTGCGGGCGGGGGATAGGCGCCGATGGCTTCAAGCATCACGTCGTTGAGCTTGGCCGTGGGCACCTGGCGATTGCGGTTTTCATAGACCTGCATGGCGGTTTCAAGCACCTTGTGGATGCGCTGCTTGGTCAGGGCCGAGGCGAAGATGATGGGGAAATCATCAAAGGGGGCAAACTTGCGGCGAATGGCCTCTTCGAAGTGCTTGATCGCTTCCTGGCTCTTGTCTTCCACAAGGTCCCATTTATTGACGCAGACCACCAAGCCTTTCTTATTCTTCTGAATCAGCGAGAAGATGTTGCCGTCCTGAGCCTCGATGCCGCGGGTGGCGTCGATCATCAGGATGCAGACGTCGGAGGCCTCAATGGCGCGCACGGAGCGGATAACTGAGTAATACTCAATGTCTTCGTTGACTTTGTTTTTCTTGCGGATGCCGGCGGTGTCGACCAAGTAGAAGTCGAAGCCGAACTTATTGTAGCGCGTGTAGATGCTGTCGCGGGTGGTGCCGGCAATGTCGGTGACGATGTGTCGATCTTCGCCGATAAAGGCGTTGATCAGGCTTGATTTGCCGGCATTCGGACGGCCGACGATGGCAAACTTAGGCAGCGATTCGAGGTGGGCACTCTCGTCCTCGTCGAGAGGCGGGAGCTTCTTGACGATTTCGTCGAGGAGGTCGCCCGTGCCGAAGCCGCTGACGGCGCTGACGGGGTAGGGCTCCCCGAGGCCGAGGCTGTAAAATTCGGCCACGTTATACATCCAGTCATTCGAATCGACCTTGTTGGCCACCAAGATGACCGGCTTTTTGGAGCGGCGAAGAATCTCGGCCACATGGTCGTCGAGGTCCGTGACGCCATTCATTGCGTCGACCACGAAGAGGATTTCGTCGGCCTGCTCAATGGCCAAATGGACCTGCTTATTGATTTCGCCTTCAAAGATATCTTCTGAGTTGACTACCCAGCCGCCGGTGTCGATGATTGAAAATTCGCGTCCGTTCCAGTCCACTTTGCCATATTGGCGGTCGCGGGTGGTGCCGGCGGTTTCGTCGACGATGGCGCGGCGGCTCTGAGTGAGTCGGTTAAAAAGCGTGGACTTGCCCACGTTGGGGCGTCCGACGATTGCTACTAATTGTCCCATAGCTTATTGTGATTATTGGATATAGCCAAATGATTTGAGTTTGTTTTCGCGGTTGCGCCAGTTGGCTTCAACCTTGACGAAGAGTTCCAGATAGACGCTCTTGCCGAAGAATTGCTCGATTTCCTTGCGCGCCTGGGTGCCTACTTTTTTGAGCATGGAGCCCTGGCGGCCAATGAGGATGCCTTTCTGGGAGTCGCGCTCCACGTAGATCACGGCCATGATGTGGATGCTGTTTTCCTTTTCTTCGAATTTTTCGACGATAACTTCCGTTGAGTAAGGCACTTCCTTGTCGTAGTTTTCAAGGATTTTTTCGCGGATAATCTCCGTGACGAAGAATCGGGCGGGCTTGTCGGTCAGGGCGTCCTTGCCGAAGTAAGGGGGCGAGGGGGGCAGGAGCTCGACGATGCGCTTCATCAGGTTGTCAACGTTGAAGTCCTCCGTGGCCGAAATGGGGAAGATTTCGGCGTTGGGCAGGCGGTTTTGCCAGTCGCTGACAATCTTTACGAGGTCGCCGCCGTCGCCTTGCAGCAGGTCTATCTTATTGATTACGAGGAGCACGGGGATTTTCTCCTTAGCCACCTTGCGCAGGAAGTCGGCGTTCTTCTCGGGGTCTTCCACCACGTCGGTCACGTAGAGGAGGATGTCGGCGTCGGTCAGTGCGCCTTCGCTGAAATTGAGCATTGCTTCCTGCATCTTATAGCGGGGTTTGAGCACTCCGGGAGTGTCAGAAAACACGATTTGATAATCGGGGGTGTTGACTATGCCGGTGATTCTGTGGCGGGTGGTTTGCGCCTTGGGGGTGATGATACTCATGCGTTCGCCTACCAGGCGATTCATCAGCGTTGACTTGCCTACGTTGGGGTTACCAACTATATTTACGAACCCGGCTTTGTGGGGGTTCTGAGTGTTTTGTTCTTCAGACATACTTGAATTAGGTAATCACGTTTTGTTGTTAATAAAATCACATTTATAACGTCTTCAGCGGCCGGAAAGTTCTGTTGCGGTCGTCGCTCCGGCCCGGGAATAAGCGAAGGGGGCGGCGATGATGGCCGCCCCCTGTAAGAGTTTAGCGGATGGGGATCAGATGTCCCAGATAACGTACATGGCGCCCCAGGTGAAACCTGCGCCGAAAGCCGTCAGCAGCAGCTTGTCGCCCTTCTTGATTTGGTCCTTATATTCTGCGATGCAGATAGGAATTGAGGCGGCGGAGGTGTTGCCGGTGTGGTCAATGTTGACCAGCACTTTGGCGCGGTCAATGCCGGCGCGGTCAGCCACGGCTTCGATGATGCGGGCGTTGGCCTGATGAGGGATGAACCAGTCGACGGTCTCCATGGTCAGGTCGTTGCGCTTAGCCACTTCAAGGGAGCTGTTGAGCATGTTGGTCACGGCGTGCTTATAGACTGCGCGGCCTTCCTGGTAGACGTAGTGTTCGTGGGCGTCAACCGTCTCATGGCTTGCGGGCTTTGCAGAGCCGCCGGCCTTCATGATGAGGTTGTTCAGGCCGTTGCCGTCGACGTAGAATTGTCCGTCCATGATGCCTACGGCGTCTTCCGTGGGCTCGAGGAGCATGGCGCCGGCGCCGTCGCCAAAGAGGGGGCAGGTGGCGCGGTCGGTATAGTCAACCATCGACGACATTTTTTCGCAGGCCACGACGACGACCTTCTTCTTCATTCCCGAGCGGACATAGGCGGCGCCGTCTTGCAGGCCTACGAGGAAGCCGGCACAGGCGGCTTCGAGGTCATAGCTGTAAGCGCCACTCAGGCCTAACTCATGGCAGATGATGGAGCCGGTGGAGGGGAAGCGATAGTCGGGGTTGCAGGTGCAGCAGATCAGCAGGTCCACTTCCTCGGGCTTCGTGCCGGTTTCGGCCAAGAGCTTTTCGACGGCCTTGATGCCGAGATACGACGAACCCAAGTTGGGGTCTTTGAGGATGTGGCGGGTCTTGATGCCGACGCGAGTGGTGATCCACTCGTCGTTGGTGTCGACCATCTTTGACAGCATTTCGTTGTCAAGGATGTCGTCCGGCACATAGGCCGCCACTCCGGAAATGCGGGCGTGAAGCATGTCGTTTAGACGGCGGCGTCAGCTTTTTCAATTACGACGTGGCCGCGATAGAAGCCACATTCGCCGCAAACACAGTGATAGATATGCCATGCGCCACAGTTGGGGCAGATTGCGATAGTAGGCATTTTAGCTACGTCATGGGTGCGACGTTTTGCGGTACGGGTTTTGGATTGTCTGCGTTTAGGATGTGCCATTGCTTTTTATGTTTAATCTGTTATTTAATTCTAAGTTTTGTCGGGTATATGTTGATTTGAGCTAATCTTCGGGTTGGTCGTCAATGAGGAGCGATGAGTCAATGTCGTCAGCGTCGTCGCCTTCTTCCTGCACCATGTATTTTTTGTTCAGGGCGCTCATGGCGCGATTGCATTTGCCTAAGGGGTGAACGTGGCGCGCCGGAATGGCTAAGACTGCCGTGTCATATATCATATAGGCCACGTTGAGGTAATTGTCGCTTTCGGGAATAATGAGCAGCGTGTCGGAGTCATTATCGTAGTCGTCGCCATATTTCACCGTCAGGTCATAGGTGGCGTCAATGTCCAGGGGGAGTTCGTCGAGACAGCGGTCGCAGACCATGGTTTCCGTGCCCGTGAGGTGAAATGCAAGTTGATAGGCGTCGTTGCTATGGTTGACCTCGAGGTCGACCTTAACATCGGCGTCGCGCACGTCTGAATTCTCCATGTTGATGAAGAATTGCTTGTCGAGATGATATTCAAAGTGATGTTTTCCGAGCGGTAAACTCTTGAGCATCAGCTTGTAATCTGAAAACTTTCCCATTGTTGACGTTGTCTGAATCGTGTGAATAACTCTGCAAAGTTACGAAAAAATCCTGAAATACCAAATTTTTTCGCCCTTAAGTTTTTTCTGAGGGTTTCGGGAGCGTTTTTCGCCCTGCGGCGGTTTTGATCTCTTTTCGGGGGAGATGAGGGTAGCGAGGAAGTGAAAAATCCGGTTTATGAGGAGTTCATTGTATATTTTATCCGGAATATTGAGCTGCGTCAGAATAATATATCCGAAAAACGGGCGTGATTTCCAATAAGTTAGCACAAAAAAATAAGGGCGTTATCCCAACGCCCTTATTCCTTAACCTTTATCTTAATCTAATACTATGAAAAACACACGCTGCAAAGTTAGCCACTTTTTCTGAATCTGGCAATATTACCCCCCCCATTTTAACAACTTTTAACATCCTTTTACCTTTCTTGGACTATCTCAACCGGCTTCCGGTAGATAGTCTCAAGGAAGGTCTGTAAGCTCCGAGCCGCCTCTTCTTCGGCGCGCTTGATGGTGCCGTTGCGCTTCAGCAGCGCCAAGGTTTTCTTCTTGGCGCGAGCCTTGGCCGCGTTTTCTTCCTCTACGGTAAATTTCCCGCTGCGAAACATGGCGTTGCGCCCAACGGCCTTAGTGTCAATGACTTCCCAGGAGTTGCGCTCCGTCGATTCGTTAAGCGTAATGGTGGGCGGGGGTAGGGTGACCCTGATGGTGTCGGCCATGGGGTCGAAGGTGAGATTCTCCAAGTTAAAAGTGATTTGCCCGCGTTGCTTTTGGATGGCGAAGATCATTTTGTTGTTGATGGTGTCCGTGACCGGCACTTCGGCAAAGATTTCCGTGGTGCAAAGCTCGGCCATGCTCTCCAGCGAGACTAATTGGCCGGGAGTCACGGTGATTTCCTCCGTCTTCCCTCGGCTGAGCAGCCAATAGACCAAGCCGCCAATGGCCGCGGCGGCGATAATGGCGATGATGATTTTTTTCATAGCGTTTTTCATAGCAAGGTTTGTGTGGGTTTAAAAATTACCGTGGCCTGATAGCCTTGGGCCGCAAAGAGGCTTTCAATGTAGAGCCGCGCTTTCTGCTGGGCCGAGGCCAAGAGCGACCGACTAAACTCCTTGTTTTCAATGATTTCGCGGCGGAAATCTTCGTTGGCCTGCTCCTTCATCTCCGCGCGCTCCTTTGAATTGAGCTCTGAGCGCAGCAGCCCGACGTTTTCATATTCGCGCTTGAGCTCCATGTCGCGTCCTGCCGACTCGATTTTCACCGGCGGCAGGGTGACGGTCACTGTCCGCGCCTCGTCGTCGAAAGCCAAGTCGGCCGCTGTCAGCTCGTTGAGGTCGATAAAGGCTTGAAGGTAAGAGTCATAGGAATAGACGGCAATGCGCTTGCCTATCTTATACCAGTCAGACGTCTCCTTGCGCGCGGTCTTCGAGATGGCCGCGCGCGACAGAATAAGTTTGTTGGCCGACTTGAGCTGCAGGAGCTCGGCCTGATGGTCAGTCTGCTCGGGCGCTTTCTCCGAGCAGCCGGCGCCCATGACCAGGGCGGCAATTGCTAATGTTAACTTCCATTTCTTCATAACGAGTGCAAATTTACACACATATTTTCGGCAAAACCGCAAAAAATGTGAACTTTTTCACTTTTTTATATGTTTTTTAGGTGTATTAACTCACTAAACTCAACTATTTACTCAGCAAAGACTATGAAACTGACTTTTCTCGGTACCGGAACCAGCACCGGAGTCCCCCAGGTGATGTGTAATTGCCCCACTTGCCAAAGCCGTGACGAACATGACAAGCGCCTGCGTTGCTCCGCAATGGTGACTTATAAAGGAAAGAATATCCTGATTGACTGCGGTCCCGACTTCCGCCAGCAGATGCTCACTCAGGGTTCGCCGATGCTTGAGGCGCTGCTCGTGACTCATAGCCATTATGACCACGTTGGCGGCGTTGACGACCTCCGACCCTATTGCGCCATGGGCGACGGCTTCCCCATTTATTGCCGCCCGGACGTGGCCGGCGACCTGCGCGACCGCGTGCCTTACTGCTTTGCTGAGGCTCCTTATCCCGGAGTGCCGGCGTTTAACATCACGGAAGTGACCACCAAGCCTTTCCAGGTGGCCGACCTCGAAGTGGTGCCCCTCCCCGTCATGCACCATCGCCTCCCCATCATCGGATTCCGCATGGAAAACTTGGCCTATATCACTGACGCCAAGACCATTCCTGACTCAACCCTCGAGCTCATTCGCGGCATCGACACCTTAGTGATCAACGCCCTCCGACTCAAGGATCATCACTCCCACATGAACCTCCAGCAGGCCCTCGACGTTATTGCTGAAGTAAAGCCCCGCATCGCTTACCTGACCCATTTCAGCCACGGCATCGGCCCCGCCGTTGAAGCGAGTCTCCGCCTCCCCGAAGGAGTCAAGTTGGCCTACGACGGCTTAGTAATCCACGTACCTGATCAATATGACGAAAATGAATAATCAAGAAATTACGCTCCCCGGCGGCGGCAAAGCCGTGGTTTTTCCCGAAGAAGTAGTAGTTTTTAACTTCTCGGAAGCTGACGCAGCAGTGCTCGGCAACTTCTTAGCCGTCCACACTGTGGTTCCCGTGACCTTCTTAGCCACCAAGTTTGATCCCTCGGTATTCTCCCAGGCCGAAACCCGCAATCGCTCATTCATCTTTGCGGAAAAATTCATCCCCCGCGCCTCGGTCAACACCGAATACCCCGTCCAATGGCTCGCCGAAGGCAACCTCATCCCCATGGACGCCGGCGGCCTCGAAGTCCTCGCCACCCCCTCCGGCTTCCAAATCAACCAAATAAACTTCGAATAACATAGCCAAAGAAGCTATTTCTGATTCTGCCGGAATTCCCGCCGGGCGGCCGACATCTGCTCCCGAATTCCTCCTTTGGTGAGAAAATCATGCTTCACCAAATCTATCAGCTTCCCGATCATCGCTACGGTCTGATGAATCACCGTAACTATCAAATTACACAGCTCCTCGTCGTTAAGTCGAGGAGCTAATTCCATGTAAAAACCTGTGTCATTATGCTCTAAGCAAGTCTGTCGAAGCTGTCTGAATCGCTGATTTGAGGTGTCCCAAATGGGAATGTTGCGCGTTCTCATGTAATCAAGATAATCGTTGAGCAATTCGTGCAAACTGCCTTGCGAAACCCCGTAAAGTTTAATTTCCATTTCGGCCGATGAACCGGCGTCGGCCCGACCCTCCACAATGTTTTGTTTCCCGGAGCGCGCCGCCTGAAGCATCTGGTCGTAAGTTCTGTCTGATTTTGCAATATGATTTGTCAGGAAGAAATAAGTCAAATCATAAATCGCCTCGGCCTTCTGAAACGCATAAAGCTTCCGATAAGATGTTTTAGGGCGCGCAAAGTCAGGCATAATCAAGAAAATTTAATTGGTTTATAAATCGGTTTAAAAAAATCTAAATTCTCAGCTATCATAGCTATCATAGCTATCATAGCTATTGTAGCTATTGTAGCTATCTTAGCTATTTTAGCTATTTTAGCTAAAGTAGCTATTTTAGCTATCCCCCCTTGAATTGATCTTTAGAAAAGCGGGAGATGCCTCAGGGGGGTGGGGCGTCTCCCGCTTTGTTATAGCGGCTTGAGAAATACTCGTTTGGGGGTGGATTAGTCCTGGTTCAAGTTTACACGCTTGAAGGATACTACGGTCAAGCCCTTTTGAGCCTGTTCGAGATACTGGCCGATGGTCAGGTTGCCGTCCTTGACGAATTCCTGCTCAACGAGCACGTTTTCCTTGTAGAACTTGTTGATGCGACCCTTGACGATGTTTTCAATCATCTGAGCGGGGAGGTTTGCAGCCTTCTGCTCTGATACTTCGGCAATGATCTTGCGAGCCTGTTCGGCCTGCTCGGGGGTGATCCAGCCCTTGCTCATGTTTGACT
>CAZLMV010000033.1:0-15416 GCA_964560625.1 uncultured Bacteroides sp.
TTGGTGTCATCAATTAAATCTTGTGTGTCTTTCGGATGCTTAGTAATGATATGTCTGATAGATTACGGCAATTTATAGTTAATGGGGAGAGTATACAAACACTTAACGGGCTGGCCATTCATTTTGCCGGGAATGAACTTGGGCATTCCTTTAACCAAGCCAACCGCCGCTTTATCAAGGACAGGGTCTACACCTTGCTTCACTTCTACATCACTAAAGGAGCCGTCCTTTTCAACTACAAACTGAACAGTTACTGTGCCCTGAATATTATTCTGCTTGGCAGAGTTCGGATAGAACTGATTTCTGCTAAGATAAACATTCATAGCCCTTTCGCCGCCGGGGAACATTGGAGATACTTCCACCTCCGTAAAAATTTCATCGGAGGGGCTGACCGAATTGGGAGATGAGAGTATTTCTAACAGCTTTTTGAATTCGGCGATTTTTTTAATGTAGGTCCCTAAGTCCGGGTCATTTGCCAACTCTCGGCGCATTCGGCGTTCCATTTCGCCGGATTCAATGGCTTTAAGATCTTCGGCGGCTCTTTCTTTGATGTAGTTTTTGCGCCAATCGCCGTAATATATACCGGAGGAATAACCGACGCCGTCAGCGAAGTCGTCTGCGCGCCAGCGGCTATCTTCATATTTGAAAATGATCATTCTGAGATTATTCGGATCTGAGAATGGGTCATATCCGTTAATCCCGGCAAAACCCGGATGATAGGCATAGAACACCACGGTGACCTCGTCGCCGGCATCAGAGGTGTCAATATGATAAATTTGGAAGTCGATCGGAGAAACACGGATCGCTTCATCTATTTGCACCAAAGTGGGTTGACGGCCATAGAAGCCCTCAATAAAACAAGGACCTTCCGGATCAAGACTCCAGCCGGTGCGCGGGATTTTCGCTTCAATTTCCAGGTACTTTCTGAAATCGCGGGTCAGCGCCTCCGGGTTCTCATCATTTGCGGCTTGAATGAGGCCATTCAGATCACTTTCAGTTAGAGGTTTAGGGACATCGGCCGCAGTGGCGTTGTCAGGCCAGTATTCATATTTGACATTCCACGTCTCGGGGATATAAGTGCCTGCACAATCAATCTTAACGCCGGCGGTTGCAAACTTTATCTGAGTGTAATTGCCATGACTATCAGAACCGGAGTAAGTTATGGCTATGTTTTTGGGACCTGTGGTCATGTCGTCAACAATCTTTGCCATAGTGGGACGATTCTGCTGGTCATAAGCAGTCATTTTGAAGTCGGGGCTGCAAATAAAACGCCCTGAGGCTTGAAAGCTGACCCATTTGTAATTGTTGATTCCAAAGCTGCCGTAAATCATATCTTCCTGAGACCCCATGCTTAATTCACCTCCATTGTAGTTAGGATCTTTGAGATAGTTGCCATCGGGGTCAAAGGCAAAAGTGAACTTGCCGTCAAAGGTGACGGTTTTGACTTTGCCTTTGAGGCCGAAGGCGTGGAGGAGGCTCTCGGCGTGGGCTTGCGGGGCGATGGCGAAGATGCCGACGATGGCCACAAACAGCGTGATTAATTTTCTTTTCATGTCTTTGTTGATTGGTTATGATAATTATGGGGGATTAGCGGCGGGAGAAGCGCTCGCCGTCTTGGGTGTAGAGAGTGCCGTCAACGCCCTGGAATTGAGCGTATTCGCCGTCGCTGCGGGTGATGATGATGTCGCCGCCGCGATATTCGGCCACGCCGTCCATGCTGAACACGGTCTTAGTGTAGCCCGCACCCCATTCGTCGATGCGCACCGACGCGCTGCCTGACGACTGAATGGTTACGTAATAAGTAACGTTGCCGGCGGCGCCATTCGATTCGGTCAGATCCCATTTGCCAACGTAAGGGCGCAGGGCGTCGGCCTGCGACACTTCATAGGATTCCGACGAAGACCCACTGTCAGACGAGCTGCCACCGCAGCTAACCAAGCTCATCGCCCCCAAAGAGAGCACTAAGCCCCTTAAAATTTGAAAACACTTCATATCCATTTAAGTTTTAACTATTTGATCAATGCCATGCTATCACGGTAGCCATAGATGTCGTCAATGTACCACTTGCCGTCGATCTTCACGAGGACCACGTCTTGAGGGTTTGCCAAAACTTCCTCAATATTCACCACTACGCGCTCGGGGCTAACTTCCTTAATGTCTCGGATAGTGAGGGTAAAAGGCTCCTCTTCGCCCTCTGCTCCTGCGCCATAAAACGCTAACATAAGTTCAAAGTCATCGCTGCGCTCTAAGACCTTGGAGGCTTTCTGCAGGTCGGCGTTAAGTGAGGGTGAATAATAATTTTGGTAGAGACTATTACCGGCCTTGAGTTTTTCATCGGCGGGATAATCAACGGGGGCAGTGATGCCTAACTCCTTAAACTTATTCTTGATAGCTGATGAATAGCCCCAGCCGAAGCGGCCAACGCTGACGTTATCCTTGCCGGTGTAATAGGTCTGATAGAGGAACTTGATGGCTTCATCTTGCGCGGCTTGGAGCTCCTGGGCCTTCTTTTCGGCCTCGGCAACGATAGTTTCGGGCAAGAAAGCCTTCACTTCGTCAGACAGCGCCGGAATAGCCTCCTCATAAGGGATAGTGCACCAGAAATCGCCGGCGGCCGCCGATGAAATCTCGCCTAAACCATAATAAACTTTCACGCCCTCCTTGGTCAAAAGAACCGGCGTGCGCGGCAAGTCAAAACCATTCTTAGCAGAAGTGATGTTGTTGCTCCAACGCCAATTGGGGTCTTGCTTCTTGCCCTCAATTTCCAAATACTTGGTAATCAGGGAAATCATCTTCTTTTTGTCGGTCACGGCATTTGACGTATCAAGGATCTGGCCGTCGGCGAAGCGCAAAGTTGCGCTAATGCGGTGATCGTCGGAATAGCGCGCCATGTAGGTGCGCGTGTCGGTGAAGAGCTGAATCGTGCCATAGCCCTCAAAGGGGGTGTCCTTTTCGGCCTGAACGGTAATTTCCTCATCGATGGCGCCCTCCGGAGCCTTTGCTGCAAGCGCCTTCAAGAGGGAGGTCAGGACGTCTTTAAGCTCGGTGCCGTCTTGATAGGCGATCTCATTATTCGAGATATTAGCCACGATCCACTTGCGCAGCGCAGCGACGGCCTCGGGCTGCCCCTGCTCGGGCCAAGCAATGTCGTAGGTCAACGTCACCGTGTCAAACGGCATGTCAGTCTTAACCGCCTGGTTAAGAGAGCCCTTATGGACCTTAAACACCATGGTAGGCTTGGAGGACACGGAGTCGACCGCAGCCGCCTCAGAGTCAGCCGACCCCTTGCCGCAAGAAGTCAGCAAACCGACGGCGCCCAACAAGGCGCACATCCAAAAAGTCAAAACTTTCTTCATCATTCAATAAAAAATTACAGGTTAGTCAATTGTGGTAGAGGCGGTTACGGAGCAGTTTGTTTCGCCCTTTTGCCAGGGGGCCGACGGGTTCAACCCGAGGAAAGCGATCACGTCGGTAAAGAAGGCCGTACGCAGGTTGCAACCCCAGTTCTGATACCCCGGATGCTCAAAGGCCTGAACCAAGAGCGTGGGCTCCACCGACAGATTTCGCGCCTTCATATACTTCTTCATCAGCCGCTTACTCTCCTTGTCGTCAACCGGCAAGAAAAGATTGATAAACGGCTCATCATTCCAGTCCACATGATTAATCTCTATGAACACCGGCTTGCCATGGATTTGCTCCGGATGAGTAAATCGCGTAACGATCTGATACTCAGACGCCGGATGCTCCGCCAAATACTTCTCGGCAATCTCCACCGCCACCTGCACGGCCGCATCGATGCTCGAAGTATCCATATCTGCCGGCAGCTCCAGCCGCGGCTTCTTCCCGGCCGCAACCTTCAAAACATTCAAAATCCCATGAATCATTGCTACGTAATAAATTATGCTGTTAATAGAATCAAATTTACCTCTGCAAAGATATAAAATTTTATCCGGTCGAGCCCGCTTTCTCCATGTCCAAGTTATCCACGGCGGGGGATTACGAAATCTTATACAGCAGCTTTTCCGTGGTCAGCGACTCAATGACATGAGTCGCAATAAACATATAATCGGCCTGAGCGGGGCCTTGGATGTGCATTTCTTTGCCTTGGTAAACGTTTGTACGTATAGTTTGACCTCGCTTTTGAATAAGCAGAATCAGAGCGGGATCTGAAAGTTTTTTGGCCCATTGAGCCTCCTCATTGAACAATATAACATACTCAAACGGGCCCGGGGAGGCGCCGAACTGCCATGAGAATTCATAACCTGAGGCATATGACCCGGAGCCTTGTTTTACAGGGAAAATCCGCGATGTGGAGTTTTGCTTTTCGGTTATGACGGGTTGGATGCACACCTTTTTGCTTGTAATCACTCCGCGAGTCTTCGTTTCCGGATTCAAGCCGAGCGCATAGAGATATATATCCTTGCCATCTTGCAAACGGGTGTAAGTATATGTGACGTAATTCATTTCGTCAGGGATGTAAGCATCCTTCTCCGAGAGTTTTTGCAGCACTTCGAAATCTTCAAGAGGCGTGGTTGAAAACAAATACTTATATTCCTTAACCGCGTCGGAAAATGTCAGCTCAAAGGCAATCTGCTGATATGTGGTGAAATGGTCGCCAATAGTTGAGCGATAATTACTGTTGACAGAATAATTAGAGAGGTATGAAGAATTGGAATTCCCCCCTTGCCACGGCGTGTCAAACACACCGCCGGGAAGGTCCTTATCCTCGATCTCGCAACTGCTCAAACAGCAACCGGCGAGGATGCAGAGAAGAGTATAGAAAAACTGGTTATGTTTCATAATCTTTTTTAAACACCGGAGGCAATGCCGATGGTGAACGAAATTTGATTAGCAATATTGGGATTATATGCCTCGGAGACGAATTGATGAGTGTAGCCCGCGCCGATAAAGAAGCCCTTGATTCTAAATTGGAACTCTAAATTGGCCGAAATGCCGGTTTTATACTTATATCCTTCCGTAAGGATTCCGGGGGTGGAAGTGCTTAAGTATCTGGCCAGACCTCCGCCAACTTGGAGATAGAATTTTCTTTTCAGGCGAAACATTGGGCCGGTCGACAGCGTGTAGGACGTGCTCCTTATTTTGAAGGTTTTGTTTCCTTCTGAATCTGTCCCCTCAAACTTTACCTTACCAATCGGGGTGTTAATTTTGGTTTTCGCATCGGATGAGTAGGAGAGAAACCAACCTACGCGCTTACATCCTGCAACAGTGAAGCCAAAAGGCTGAAGATGCGTTCCGTGATAACAAATAAACATATAAGGGACCATCTCATCTATGCGAAATTCTCGCGACCCTCGCTGATCAATCTTGAAATCTTTCTTAACACTTTTAATTGAGAGCGTTTTCGGTTTGGCATAAATCGAATACTCTCCTAACAGGCCGGTATATTCCACGTGGTTTCCCTTGTCAACTAAAACCGGCTGAGGCGCCTTTCCCCAGGCTCGAATTATAATATCCTTAGCATTTTTAACGGTGATAGAGCCACCCATGCGCGCGTCTACCTCGAGGGGCTTGTTACGGACACGGATTTTTTGCTCATATTGTTCATTATTATATCGCGCCGTGACATAGTGTGTTCCCTCTTCCAAGTATATGGGAGCGGAAACACCGGGGACTATCTCTTCGTCAACATAGACAGTGGCAAAATCGTCGGCAGAAATGCCAACGGGTTGCACGTATTCCTTAGAGTCAATTTCAGCAATATCCCCCTTCACGGCTTCAATTCCCGTTGCGCTTACGGACCACATTTTCGCCGGGGCTATGGGATCCGGGAAAACGACCTTGGCCTCATGATACTCACTGCTTCTGATTTTTAACACAATGCTTCCCTGGAGCATATAGAGGGTATAGACATAGGTCCCATCCATAAACATTTCAGGAGCAGCAGGAGTGCCAAAAACGTTGCCATCAAATTTGAGATTGCCCAACGGAGAAGTCACCATGACAACTCCGAGAGTGTCACCATTGAAGTCCGTCTTGATCAGCCCGGGGGCAACAGCTTCGGGTTCGGCAGACAGGACTACAGCCTCCAGACGGGAATACTTCTCATTCTGCGCCAGGCCGACCGCAGGCATAGCACAGAAAATCATGATCAGCAAAAGTTTCAGAATCTTCATAAGCGAGATAACTTTATGGTTCCTAAGCGAGTTGTCTTCCCGCCGCGAATCTTGACGTTTTTAACAATTTTCTCCTTGAAACCGATTTTGGAGGCACGTATGGAATAAGTGCCCTCAAGGATATCAACATTTCCCTTAATGGGGGTCTTACCGAGGTCAATCTCTCCGCCTGAAGTAATTAGGACAATATGAGCTCCGGCGGGGTCAGAATTGCACACCAACGAGCCTCGAGATTCAACCTCATAGACGGTAACTTGATAAGTTGCCTTAGACTGCACCTTGGGTAAAACAAGGTTAAGGAAATTGCCTGCGGGATTGGTCACTTTGAGTTTTGAGCTCTCCGGGGCGACATATACGTAATAGATACCATCCTGATACGCGACATCGCCAACGACGTTGCCCTCAAACCGCAGGTTAGGAATGGTAGAATGCACCATCAGCACACCACAAAACTTCCCCTTAGGAGTTTTACGGGGGTTGCGCGATGCATAAATGCTCGTGGCAATCAATTCAGCGGGCGATTCCACCTCTAATTGCTGAGCGTTGAGCGGGAGGGCAAAAAATAGAGCGACCAATAGGAACAACTGCTTCATATGCCTTCGATGGAGTTTAGGTCAAGGATTTCTGATTCGGGGAGGGGTTTGGTTTTGCCGCTGTCGAGCCACATGGGTTGCCAGGTGCGCACGTGGATTTGCGGGGCGTCGGGGTTTGTGAAGTCCCAAACCATGAAGACGTAGCCTTCGTCGCTGTAGCTTGACGTGTTCCAATGTTGCACGACTCTGACACCATAGATGTTGGGGTTTGTGCCATGGCGTTTAACGACGACGTCGTCAAAGTTGACGTTGATATAGCGTACGGTGCTGAAGATGCGTTTGAGTTTGGCGAGATATTGCTTCTTGTCTTGCTTGGTGTACTTGATCGAGGGGGAGGAGATAGACATCCCATCGGTCATCTTGCGGGGAGTGATGACCTTGCCGGTGATGATCAGAGCATCGTCAGAGAAGACCTGGTCAAGGAAGTTGAGGTCGCGCTGATTATATGAGGTGCGGAAGCGTTCGACATAATCCAAGATCTCGAGGCGGCGTTCGACGTCGTTGAGTTGAATGCCTTTTTCCATGATTTGCTTGTAGGTGTTACCCTCAATGGAGAAATACACCTCAGAGATGCGGCCGCTGCGGTCAAAGTTGATGACGGCTTCTTTATAGTCCTCGTCGGTGTTGCTGTCTTGCGGGCGGATGGCCAGAGGGATGTTGCGAATCTGGTAGCCGTCGGTGGAATTCAGGAGAATTTCGCCGATGTATTGGTCCTCGGGGCGATAGTGGACGTTCTCCCAGAGCATTTCGATAGAGCTCTCGGCTTGGGGAGCCACGAGGCCGGAAAGATTGAGGGCGCGATCTTGATTGAAAGCGTTATATGCCTCGCTCAGGAAGCGGGAGGCATTGTTTTCAATGGTGGACTTCAGGGACGCATTGTCGATGCCGTCGATGATCTCCACTTCGACCTGGGCATGCGCAGCCATGGCGCCGACGGCCAAAAGCCCCGCGATGATTATTTTCTTGATATTCATTTGCATAATTAAGTTACTTGGGGAGAGTGAACCAGAAAGCGGACCAGTCTGAGTATTGGCTGACGTCGGCCGCCTCGCCGGTGAGGGCATTGGTGAATCCTTGTCCATCGAAATGGAGAATGGCTTTGGCGGAATCATTTGGCGCGATGACCACGAGATAGAAATCGCCGAAATCAGCCATGGGGAAGATGGCTGCGGCGGAGATTTGGTTCGACTTTTTCAGCCGGGGGAGCAGTTCTTTGACAATCTCATCTCTTGATCGGCCTTGGCTGATGGTTGTAAGAACCGGGGGAAGAGTCTTAACGACGGTGCGCACCGTTTCAATCGTGTCGGTTCTGACCACGGGCTCAGACGGCGCCGTGGGCATGACTTTATAGCCGTCGGCCTCGTCGCGGGAAAGGATCACACCGGAGTTAGGGTCGCCAAGCGCCTTAATGTGGTCTTTCTTCACGTAGATCATCACCCGATAGCGATTAGCGGTGATCTGCGAGGTCAGGCGGTCATAAATGCTTGACAGATTGGAAAGATAGATGGCATTGGGGAGGGGCTCCTTGAGCTCCGTCTTGTAATAATCTGCAATCTGAGCAGAGAGCGACTCTAAGGCCTTGTCGTAGGCCTCTTGTTCGGTGGATGCGCGCGCATCGGCCGAAATGTAGGTCTTGGTGTCGCGGCCGATTTTGGCCATAGCCTTGTCAGTGTTGACATCAGCGCGAGCGCTGAGACTCACCGCGAAAGCACATAGTAACAAGAAAAACAATCGTTTCATTAGCGATATTCTTCAAAAAGAGATTTAAGATTATCAGTGCGGATAAAGCAATGAAGCGAGGCCTCGATTGCCGTGGGTTCGGAGAGGGCCGAGACCGGGACCACCACCGAGAGCAGATGATTATAGCCGCCATATGGGTTGGTCCACACGTACAGGCCCTTAATCACTTGGCCGTCAAAGGACTCCACGCCCCAATAGGGCGATGAACCATTGGCCGACAGCACATCATAGAGGGCCGCAAAAGGGAGGGTAATTTTCTGCGACTTATAGCCGTAGCGGCTCACTTTGACCGTTACGTCAAGAGGGCAGGGCGAATAGCCGGAGAGCATCACGTTGGCAATGGATTCTAACTTATAGTGATTGGTGTCAATCAGCAGGGAGGCCCTGGAATCGTCGTCCGGAGTGGGGAGATAGACCGTGCGGTTGCTCAGGAGCGGAGTGATGTAATAACCCCGATCCATGACGTAAAAGTTCGAACAGCTCACCTTCTCCATGTTTTTGGTCAACTCCTGCGGGAGCGGACGCTGAAGGGAGTTATTTTGCGCCGCCGAGAGATTGCTGATCAGGGAGTCCTCTAACTCAATCTTGTTAGAAAACATCAGCAGACCGATTTTTGCCGGAAATTCACATGCTGCCACGGTTGCGTCGCCCTTGGACCACGAGGCTGAGTAAGAATCGTTGGCAAACGAAATTGCAAACTCCTCGGCGCCGGTCAGACGGGCCAACTGCGCGTCAGAGCCAACCACATATCTGAAACCATCCTCCTTAGTGCGGCGGATTTTATCAGATATTTCGTCAGATTTGGGCGAGTTAAGAAGTCCGACATACTCTCGGAGAAACCCTGCCGCAAGCGTATATTCGGGCATCTCGGCTACCTCGGCAGGCACGACGAGCCGTTCTCCCCGGGCGTTGAGCGCGAGAAGAACGAAACTCATCTGCATTATGTGCCGTATGAAGCTCATTGAAGGCTTATTCCGGTATTGAGGGTAACAATCCGGCTTCGCACCCCTTAGTGAATGCACCCAATATCTGAATGGCGGACGAATGCACGAAATTATTGAGTGTTGTTTCGTCAATGAATTCCATGTATATGAAAGTGGAGAATGCTAACGTAGTGCCGTTCTCGCCAGTCTCCATGCAGACCTTCACATCTTCATAGTCGTTGTTAAATTTATTCAGCAGTTCAAGGGGTTGAGACTCTTCGCTTTCAATATTGAAGAGGAGCGCAACATTTAACACCTGAGACATATCTGAATCGGGCTGAGTTGCCACGACAACGAAATTGAACCCCTCGTAAGTGATCATGTTGCAGTTAAGGTCGGAAACGTATTCCGTAGTCCATGCGGGATATTCGCTTAGAATTCTCCCAACGTGTTGATTAAGTTGCATCATAATAGTTTGTTGATTTAGCCGGCTTTGCCGATGATTATTGCTTCTTTAGTTCCGTCCTTTTTGAACCAGCGGCCCTGGACGAGGTGACCATTGTCCCATTCGCCAACGACGTATTCGCCCGGCTGCGCCGTGCGGCCTTTGCTGTCGCGAGGGTCGATGGTGTGGCTGGTGGAATAGGTCATGGTTCCGGTGCCGTGAGGCTGTCCGTTTTTCCAGCCGCCGGTCCAGGATCCATAGCTCAACTTATGGGTTGCGGGCGCAGGTGCGGCAGCGGGGGCAGATGCGGGAGCTGGCTTAGCTGCGGGAGCTGGCTTAGCTGCGGGAGCCGGAGCGGGTGCGGGGGCAGGTGCTTCCTCCACCGGTTTTTCCTCCTCGGCCGGCTCTTCCTCAGGCTGTTCAGCCGGTTGAACGGTCTCGTTGATAATCACCAGCGTGTCAGTGCGATTAACGACTTCGGGCGCGGCCTCCTCAGGCGTGGCCTCATCGTCAACCTGCTCAATGGGGTCGATGTCAAAGTCTTCATCGTACTCATCCTCCTTGCCGACAAAGGCGAAAATCAGCCCGACGACGATGGCCACAACAACCACCGCCCCACCAATAATCATCGGCAGCGCCCCGCCCTTCTTTTTCTTCTTCTTGGGTTTGAGCGGTTCGAGTTCGTGTCCACATTCACTGCAGACAAAATCATCTAATTCGTCAACCTCCTGGATTTCGTCGTATCGGCTACATCCATCAATGTTGGAGCATTTTCCTTGTTTTACAGCCATGACTATTTTAGAGTAATTTTAACTGGTTATCAAAAATAGAGTTTCGCGCAGCCTGCGCATCCTTGTAGCCTTGCGCAATTAGATTTCCGTCATAAGATGGCAGTACGAAATCCTTAAGAATTGCGTTGATGTTATCACGCAGGGCTACCTTCTTGTCGTTAGACTTGTAATTGTCTTTGAGCTCCTTTTGGACCGCCTTATCCATTTTTACGGCTAAATCAAAATTCGAGCTGATGGTGTTTAGAATGGACACGAAGTCCAATCCGCCAACATCATGATATTCCACGTCGTTAAAGTCATTTGCCACTGCGAGTGCATGGTATTTGCGTTGAGTCGCGGGTTCCTCACGCACTTCAATGATTCCCATGCCCTTGGCGAGCAAAATTGAAGTGAGGAATTTAGCCCCAATCTCCTCATTGCTCATGTCATAGAGCTCCGGTAACTCCTGAGTGAAGCTCTCGGTGTGCAAAACAAACTTATTGAG
The DNA here is from genome assembly GCA_964560625.1 of uncultured Bacteroides sp. Classification (GTDB taxonomy): domain Bacteria; phylum Bacteroidota; class Bacteroidia; order Bacteroidales; family Muribaculaceae; genus UBA3263. The sequence continues at coordinate 11,111 of CAZLMV010000033.1, forward strand.
GGCTCCCTCCTTCGGGTCTGAAACGCACTTATTATAAGCCTCTCGAAGAGTTTTAACGTTGGCAATATGTCGAAGCGGGAAACCGGATTTTGCAACGATCACCACAATTTCATTGGGTTTGGCATTAACAGAGACATCCTCCTTGGGGCTAAAACCGGAACATGCATTAGCGAAGGCATCGATTAATTTCTGCCGGAAGGTACTGTTACCATCAGGCATGACCGGAATGGAGAGCTGAAGCATCGACTTGCCTTTTGTTACCTTCCCTCCGGCAGCCTTCCCCTGCTCTTGAGAGTCAAATGTCAGGAATGACCTTGACGACTCAACAATTCCCTCAGCAAAATTCTTGAGTTTGTCGGGAGAATTGAGCTCATCTTGGAGTTTTTCCAGAATGTTGACGTTGAGCACTCTGTATCGGGCGTTTTCAAGTGAAAGTTCCTCTACTTCGTCACTGACGTTTTTCGCACAAATTTTCAAAATTGCGTCCGAAATTCCGTCTGCACCAATTCTTTGAGAGATATTCCCGAAGCGATGAGAATCCTCTCCTCCAAGTAATGCCAAGATCTCTGCTCTGATTGCATTTGCATTATTCTTCTGAGAATCTTTATTACTGAGGAAGGTGTCTGTCATATTTACAATCTCATCGCGATTATACTGCTTATAGTTAATATCAGATGCTGATGAGCCAATCGTACAGCGATTGTTGGCCTCCTCGGTAACCTTGTCGTTGATTTCCAACAGCTGACGGCTGAAAGTCTTTACATCAGCTATGAGGTTTTGAAGCTCCTGAAGCAAAGACGTCAAAAGAGACCCCTCATAATCATAGGCAATCAATAGCGTATTGAATATGTAAAGCTTTGTTTCCGCGTCAGCGAAATCATTGAATACGTTTTCGGGCTTACTCTTAAAAAGCTTGCCCCAAAATCCAATGTCTGACCATTCGTCTTTGATTTCGTCGATTTTGGCATTTATTTTCCTGATCTTATCAGAAAGTTCTGCTTTTTTACGCGGGAGATCATCGGAAAGACGTTCGCGACAATCATCAACAACGATGGAAAGATATTCCTCCGCTGCGATAATGCTCATTGTACCATTACTCCATTGGTCAAAAAGGTATTTTTCAATGTGGCGCACAATTTCCTTAGCATACTTCACGCGCTCCTTGTCTTGAATTTCATAAAAGCGCTTAACGCCATGGGTTCTGAATCCGTATTTGAAGTATTCATCCATCTTATGAATGAATGTGCTAATCCATTCTTCCCGTTCGTTTTGTTCCAGTATTTTAGAAATAAAGGTTTCCTTGTTGCGGTTGTACGTTGTAGAGAACTCCCTCCATAATCTTGAGGACTCCGTATCCACGATCGGTCGAGAGAGGGTCAGATAATCATCAGATATCTTTAATAGCTCTCTCCCATCCTTTGAACGGATCTTGTCATTGAAGCCCACGCCGAGGCGTTCGCGTGGCACTTCTTCGAAGCCACGTTCATCTGTCCATGCGTTATAAAGCATTTGGCGGACTCCTTGCTGGGCATGGCTATAGGTCATGTATTCCTGGATTTCAGTTTCGGGATAGATAATTCTGGTTACACCAAAACCCATGAACTTCGTGCTTCTATAAGGACGACCAGCCGCATCTTTTTCACGTTCATCAGCATCATTTTCAGTGGTTTGCAGACGTTTCATCTCACCACCGTCGACCCCATTAATAGTCTTCTGAAACAGGAAGTCTGCCACCATTTTAGGGATTCCGAAACCAAGGTCCAGGATATGGCCATTCTCATTGGTATTTGAGAATAAATAAGCGACTTCAAACGGGCTGTCGCTATCAATGCGTTTGGGCGTTCCATCGTAATTCATTTCTCCAGAAACGTCAATTGGATGATACTGACCAACGCTGATTGCGTTCAGTTCCTTCAATGCAGCATAACCATTAGCCTGATAGTATCCCGAATTGTAGGAAGAATTGACAATAGTATTCTCCGGGATATAGAGATAAAGATCGAGTGAGTGCTTAGAGCCCCCATGAGAATATGGGAACATCTTGCGGATTTGAGATATAGCATCAATGATTGAACCGGACCCGGTACCTCCGGCAAGACCTGCCACAACGTGAAAGTGAATATCGGCAGTCTGTGAGCGCTCCTTTAGCTTTCTGACAGAGTTTTCGAGCGCGTTGATAAATCCTCTTTCTTCATTAACGTGATTGGCAAACAGAATGCGGCCTAAACGTCTGCGCTGGCCTCCAATACCATCATTAATAAGTTTACCTAACGCCGATTCAACCATTGAGACGTCGTCGGCGGTAAGGAAACTTTTGAGGTTGGGATAATGATTGAGTTGATGGAGCATTGACATACTGATGCCATGCGTTGAAACCTTTTGTGCCGCTGAGAGCGAAATGTCAGTACCCAGAACCTTCCATGATTTTTTGTCGTTGAGATCATCCTCCGAAGAATCGACGTAGAGATAATCCACATAGACACCATCATGCGGTTCGAGGTCTTTTTTCTCCTCGAAGTAGCGCTTTCGGAATTCACGGATAATTTTGCCACCCGTGCCTCCTAAACCGATGATTAAGTGATTGGTTGCCATTGTTTATTATTGCATAATTAATAGTTACTCAAAGTGAAAAGTCATCCTCGTCATATCTCCTGCGGGATTTGGATTTCTTTTTGGGGGAGGCGAGGATGATGCCGACTAAGGCAATGATGATGAAGACCACGGACCAAACCACGCGGCGGACGATGTACCAATTGTATTCGCGGGCCACGGCGCTGCGCAGCGATTTGATAGGCTCGGACCAGTCAAAGTCTTCCAAGTCGCCATAGTCAATGAAGAAAGCCACGAGGGGGTTCTCGCGGATAAGCATCGCCATTTGGTCACGAAGTTCGGCGCCGTGGATATTGTCGCCGAGCTGCAGGTGGAGCGCCGTGATAAACTTCATGGCAGTGGCTTTGCTGCCAAATGCGCCATACATCAGCGTTGTTTGATAGAACAACAAGCAGAAGAGCAAGGCGCAAATAATCATCGCTACGGGATTGAGCGAACCGCGGCGGGAGTATTGCGCAGAGTAGGCGAGCAGTCCGCCGGCAATGAGTAATGCCGTCAGAAGCCCGCCAAGGACGCTGCCAAAGCTATTGGAAAGAAAATCAAACATCAGGGGCGCTAATTAATAGAAGGGGCCGATTTCGCGGAAGACGTAGGTGAAGGGGGTGAAGCTGTCAATGAGCCAGGCGAGGAGGCCGCAGATGGCCAGGATTATGACATCGAGGACGAGGTATTTCTTCCAGTCGCCTCCGCAGCAAGCAAAGAGAGCTAAGCTGATCAGTACGCCCCAAATCCAGCTCCAGAGTGTGCCCGTGCCAAAAAGCATCGTTACCAGCAATCCCGGGAAGAAAGCCAGCACTGCTCCCACAAGAATTGCGATGAAAACCCATGAATCACTATCGCTTTTTTCACCAGAAGTTTGAGTTCCGGAACCGGAATTCGATGATACGTCAGAGGATGATGACCCGGAGGAGGGGGAACTTAATTTAGTGGAAGAAATGCCCTGATGGTTCCCGCAGTTAGGGCAAGTGTTCGTGCCGCCTTGGGATGTAGGACCCGATTCCCATCCGCATCTGGGACATCGGAGGTTGTAAAGCGTTAAATATCCCGAATCAATGCACGTAGAAATCACACCATGACTCTTGCCGCATGAGGGACACGTGTAATAGCCCCCGACATCAGTTATTCCTGAGGTCCATCCACAGTATTGGCAGTAGTGACTACTTCTTGACATAATTATTTTCTGTTAGTTAATCTTTTTTGCCTTTTTGGCCGCGTTTGAAGCCGTAGCGGTAATATTTTTTTTCGCCGGAGACGTCTACGCTGGCCCCTTCTTCCTTTATATTCCAGCATTGCTCAAAGGAGTCTTCAACCCAGCCAAAGCTTTTGCCGTCGGTATATCCCTGGTGGTAACTTGCCTTTTGGACGTCGTTATATCCGAAAGTGGGAGAGGCAAAGAAGGTCACCCCGAGTAAGAATAGGCTGCAAATCCAGTTGATGATTTGAATGTTGGAGAGAATGCTGATGATAAGCATGACGATAGGAATCCACATCCACCAAGCGCACGCCGTGCCTTGACCCCAGATGAAGTAAATGATGAGAGAGATGATGCCAATAATTGAGCCCATGTTATGTTTTGTTTTTTAGGTGCCGGAGGCTCTGCGGCGGGGTTGGTGATTGGTTGTGGGGGCGGCGGACGGGGGTAAAAAAAGAGTGAGCCTGATTTTCGCGGGACCTCTCCATGACGGGCTCTGGACTG
>CAZLMV010000034.1:0-1902 GCA_964560625.1 uncultured Bacteroides sp.
CCTGGATTTGGGGGTTTCGGATTTTTTGATTATTTTTGCGGTGATGAAAATTGTTAGTGTTGAAAGTTTGGAAGAGGCGGCGGTGGCTCCTTATGCGCGGCTGACGGATGTGCAGTTGCGTCGGGAGTCTCCGGGCGCGGGGACGTTTATTGCCGAGAGTCCGAAGGTGATAGACGTGGCTTTGCGCGCGGGTTATGAGCCGCTGTCGGTGCTTTGCGAGTCGAGGCATATCGATGGCGATGCGGCGGATGTTTTGTCGCGTTGTCCGGCGGATATGCCGGTTTATACAGGGCCGCGGGAGCTGCTTGAGCAGCTGACGGGTTATCGGCTGACTCGCGGGGTGCTTTGCCATATGCGCGGGCCGGAGCCGCGGTCGGTGGCCGAGGTTTGCCGGGACGGGCATAGGGTGGCGGTGATTGACGGAGTGTCGGATGCCACAAACGTGGGAGCGATTTTCCGCTCGGCGGCGGCCTTGGGGGTCGATGCCGTGGTTGTGACTCCGGGGTCGTGTTATCCGCTGAATCGGCGTTCGATTCGCGTCAGCATGGGGAGCGTGTTTTTGGTGCCTTGGTGCTGGGGCGAGGCGTCAGAGCTCCGGGAGTTGGGCTTCAAACTTGCGGCTTTGGCGCTGAAAGAAGATTCCATCTCCATTGATTCGCCGGAGCTACGGTCGGAGCCTCGACTTGCCATGATTTTCGGCACGGAGGGCGATGGGCTCAGTGACCGGGCCATAGCCGAGTGTGACTACAAGGTAATCATCCCCATGCATCATGGCGTGGATTCTCTTAACGTAGCTGCGGCGAGCGCCGTGGCCTTTTATGCATTACAATGGCAGGCGTAAAATCATTAGCAAAAGATACGGCCATCTACGGCCTGAGCTCCATCATAGGCCGCTTCCTGAACTGGCTCTTGGTGCCTCTTTACACGATAAAACTCACCGAGGCCGAGTATGGCGTAGTGACGAACCTTTATGCCTACGTGGCGCTGACGCTGATCGTGCTCACTTACGGCATGGAGACGGGCTTTTTCCGCTTTATTAACCGCGAGGATTGCAAGGACCCGATGAAGGTCTATTCGACGGTGTTGATCTCCTTGGCCACAACTTCCACGCTCTTCATCGCCTTGGTGTTCCTTTTCTTGGGGCCACTGAGCCGGGCGTTGGATTGCGGGGATCATCCGCAATATATCTGGATGCTTGCCGTGGCCGTCGGGGTGGATGCGTTTACGGCCATCCCGTTCTGCTATCTGCGCTATCAGAAGAAGGCCGTGAAGTTTGCCACGCTCAAGTGCATCAACATCGCCATCAACATCGGGCTGAACTTGGTCTTTTTCCTCCTTATATATAATGCGCAGATTGCCGAGGGCTATATTTTCATTGCCAACATCTTGGCGTCGCTGCTTCTGTTGCCGCTGCTTTGGCGCGAGCTGACGGGGTTCCGGTGGCGCTTCGACTGGCCCTTGCTGCGGCGGATGCTCAATTATTCGTGGCCTCTGCTGATTTTGGGCATTGCCGGCAATATGAATCAGAACCTCGACAAGATCCTCTTCCCGTTCCTGACCGCGGGCCAGCCGGATTCGATGGCCCAGTTGGGCATCTATGGCGCCTGCTGCAAGGTGGCCTTGGTGATGATGATGTTCACTCAGGCCTATCGCTTTGCCTACGAGCCCTTTATCTTCGCCAAAAATCGCGAGCAGGGGGGCGAGAAACTCCAGGCTTATAGCGACGCCATGAAGTTTTTCGTCATCTTCGGCATGGTGATTTTCCTCGGGGTGATGTTCTACATGCCGCTGCTGAGGCATTTCATTGCGCCGGCGTTTCAGAGCGGGCTGCGGGTGGTGCCGATCGTGATGATTGCCGACCTGTTTTTCGGGGTGTTCTTCAACCTGTCGCTCTGGTATAAG
>CAZLMV010000034.1:2002-14943 GCA_964560625.1 uncultured Bacteroides sp.
GATGATTGCCGACCTGTTTTTCGGGGTGTTCTTCAACCTGTCGCTCTGGTATAAGTTGACTGACAAGACCATTTGGGGCACCTGGTTCTCGCTGATCGGGTTGGCCGTAACTATCACGCTGAATGTGATTTTCGTGCCCACTTACGGATATATGGCCTGCGCCTGGGCGGCATTTAGCTGCTATGGGGTGATGATGTTGGTTAGCTACTTTGTGGGCCTGAAAAAGCACCCGCTGCGCTACCCGATTAAGCGCATGGGGGCATACTTCTTCGGGGCCTTGGCCCTGTGGGGCTTAGGGTCGATGGTGGAGTTCCCGTCGGAGCTGCTGACCATGGCCGTGCGCACGCCCCTGCTCTTGGTCTATCTGCTTGCAATACTGAAATTTGAAAGGGTTTGGCGATGAAAATAGCACTACTGACCACTTCGGCCCTCCATGGGGGCGCCGCCATTGCCTCTGCCCGCTTAGCCGACGCCCTGCGTCGCTGCGGCCAGGAGGTGGAGATTTTCAGCCTCGACGACAAAAAGCGCGAGCGCACGCTGCCGTTTCTTGCCGAGCGGGCCAAGATTTTCCTTGCCAACGGCCTGAACCGCAATAATTTATTCAAGGTCTCTACGGCCTCCGATGGTCGGCGCGGACTCGTGGAGCGCGTGCTCGCGTGGGGTCCGGACGTCATCGTCATGGGCTGGATTAACCAGGGGCTGCTCTCGCTCAGTCAGATTGAGCGCCTTGGCGCGGGGGGCACGCCGCTTGTGTGGATGATGCACGATATGTGGAACCTCACGGGCATTTGCCATCACTCGCTCGGGTGCATGCACTTCGTGGGCGAATGTGGGCGCTGCCCGCTGATTTCCAAGCAGATGCGCGGCGAAAATGACCTCAGCCACAAGGTTTGGCTGCGCAAGCGCCGGCTCTATGACTCGGTGCGAATTCAGTTTGTCAGCGTCAGCAACTGGCTTGCGGAGCTGAGCCGCCGCTCCAAGCTCTTGGCCGACAATCCGCCCGTGGTGATCCCCAATGTCTTCCCCATGGAGAACTTCTATATTGCCCCCAAGGAGCCGGGGCTGATAATTTTCGGCGCGGCGCGGCTCGATGACCCCATCAAGGGTCTTCACCATGCCGTAAGGGCTCTGAATCAGGTGGCTGACCTTCCCGGGGCGCATGCAGTTTTCTTCGGGGAGCTGCGTAATTCGGCGGCACTGAGCGACTTGCGGATACCCTATGAGCATGTCGGGCCGTTGGATTTGACGCGGGTGGCCGAGCTGATGAGCAGGGCACAGGTGGTGCTGTCGTCGTCGCTCTACGAGACGCTGCCGACCACTCTGATTGAGGGTCAGGCCTCCGGGGCGATGCCCGTGAGCTTCGATCGCGGGGGGCAGCGCGACATCATTGAGCACCATCGTTCGGGCTATCTTGCGCCGTTTGGCGACGAAGAGGCCTTAGGGCGCGGCATCCGTTGGGCCTTGGAGTCGGAGATTTCGCCCGAGGAACTGCGGGCGGAAGTGGCGCGAAAGTTCTCGGCCGAGGCGGTTGCGAGGCGCATGATTGACCTCTTTATTGGTCTAAAAGGGGGCAAAATATGCTAAAAAACAACTTTTTTCAAAAAAAATGTAAAAAAAACTTTAAAAAAGTTTGTAAATACAAAAATTTGCCCTAACTTTGCACCGAATTTAAAAACAAGAACAATTTAATTATCCATTAATAATCACTCTAATCATTTACGAAGATGAAAAAGTACATCCTCATGCTCGCTGTAGCAGCTGCTACCACCCTCGTTGCTTGCGGTGGTAACGAAACCAAGACCGAAGGCGAAAACACTCCCGATCCCCAGGAACAAGTTGATCAGAACGCTGATCAGAACGTTGAAAACGGCGACCAGACCGCTGAAAACGGCGACCAGACTGCTGAAAACGGCGACCAGACCGCTGAAAACGGCGACCAGACCGCTGAAAACGGCGCAGAAGAAAGCAAGTAATTTCGGTTTCCGGAAAAGCTACAAAGCGAGCGGATTTGACCCCTCTTCGGGCCAAATCCGCTATCATTTTTTATGGAACTATCCCAATTTCGTCGTTATGTCATAGGCGAGCTGACCGAGCACCTCGGCTCAGTGGCCGAGGCACACGCCATGGCGCGTATCATCCTTGAGGAGCTGCTGCAGATGTCGCCCGCTGAGGTTTTTGCGCGTCCGGAGTTTGACGTGCCCGACTTCATTGACGACAAGTTTGTCGCCATTATGCACCGCTTCCGCGCCGGTGAGCCCCTGCAATACATCCTCGGGCGCGCGGATTTCTATGGGATGAGCCTCCGCGTCAGTCCCGCCGTGTTGATTCCCCGCCCGGAGACCCAACAGCTTGTCGACTTGATAGTTGACCGCTTCGGCCAGCGCAAGGATCTGCGCGTCCTTGACCTCGGAACCGGCTCCGGATGCATCGCCCTGGCCTTGAAGAAGAGCCTGAAGTTCGCCCGGGTGGTCGGTGTTGACATCTCCGAAGCCGCTCTGGAGGAGGCTCGTCAGAATGCCGAGGAGCAGGACCTGTCAGTGACCTTTATCAAGGGTGATATCCTTGATTTAGAGCGGATTCCGGGGCAGTGGGACGTGATTGTAAGCAACCCTCCCTATGTCTTGCAGTCGGAGGCCGCGGCCATGGAGCGCCATGTCTTGAACCATGAGCCGGCGGGCGCGCTTTTTGTGCCCGACGAGGACCCGATGAGGTTTTATCAGCCAACCATAGACTATTGGCGCACCCATCGCGCGCCCGGCGGGATGCTTTTTTTTGAGATTAATCCGCTCTGCGCCAAGCTCTTCCACGGCGCGGAGATTGAACGGGATTTCTGCGGCAAGGAGCGCTTTGCCATCTACCGATGAAGAAAGAACTGACGCCCGACGAGGCCCGCGCGCGACTGATGGACCTTTGCTCCTGCGGGGAATACTCCACGGGCGAGGCCATGGAGCGCCTGCGGCAGTGGGGCATCCGTGGCCCGGGAGCCGTGGAAATCGTGCAGCGGTTGGTCGACGAGCGATTCATCGACGATGAGCGCTTTGCGCGGGCTTTTGTGCGCTCCAAGGTGGCCTATTCGGGCTGGGGACGAGTGAAGATTCGCGCTGCGATGATTCAGAAAGGGATTGAGCGTGAGCTGATTGACCGCGCGCTTGAGGAGGAGGTCGACGAGCAGACCTACTTCGAAAACCTTGCGTCGGCGCTGCGCTCCAAGGCGCGCACCATGCCGGAGCATCTCGACGCCGACTGCCGCGCGAAGTTGCTGCGATTTGCGGCCGGACGCGGCTATGAACCGGGGTTGGTGATGGAGATGCTTCCCGAGGAGGATTTTTGGCGCTATGAGGCCGATGATTGAGGCGCTGATGGGCCTGATTTTCCCGCAGGTTTGCGGGGTTTGCGGGCGAGGGTTGGTGGAAGGGGAGCGGACCATTTGTCTGCAATGCCGCTTGGAGTTTCCCGTGACGCGCTTTGAGGAGCGCCCACTTTGGAACGGCCTCACGGAGAAGTTAGTGACGCTGCGCGCCCCGATAGAGCGCACGGCGGCTTATTTTTTCTATCAGCGACAGTCGCCTTACGCGCGGCTGATTCACCACATGAAGTATAACCACTCGCCCGGCCTTGGGCGCGAGCTGATGCGCGAGTATGCGCGGAAGCTCCTCGCGGCCGGTTTTTTTGAGGGGGTGGACGCCGTGGCGCCCGTGCCGCTTAGCCTGACTAAACAGATAAGGCGCGGATATAATCAGAGTTATCATCTTGCGCGCGGGGTCACGGACGTGGTCTCGCTGCCGATAATTGATGCCCTGCGTGCGGGCCGCCACGGGTCGCAGACGCGCTTGGGCGCGGCCGAGCGATTGGCCAACGCCCGCGGAATCTACACGGCGCGCCCCGAGGCCTTGGCCGGTGTGAGCCATCTGCTGCTGATTGACGACATAGTCACCACCGGCTCAACGATTTGCGCCTGCCTTGAGGCGATCCACCAGGCGGCCCCTGACATCCGCCTGTCCGTTTTGGCGCTGGCCTCAACCCGTCTGGCCTGACCCGGGCCGGGGGATTATAGCTATTTTAGCTAAGGTAGCTACTTTAGCTAAGGTAGCTATAATAGCTAAAATAGCTATAATAGCTATTTGGGGAAGTGGTGGATAATAAAAAAAAGCCCCGGGAGGGGGCTTTTTTTATTGGGGGTTGCGGCCGGGATTAGCGGCGGCGGGCGGTGGGCATGGGGGTGATTTTGCCGTGTTTGGCTGACTTCTTGGCGGGTTGGGCCTTGGCGGCGATGAAGCGGGCGGGGAAGACGGGCTTCTTGGCGCCGGCCATCTTCATGAAGTTGCGTGAGAGCTTGCCGGAGAAGGCCTTAGAGGCTTTCTTGGCGGCGGCGGGAGCGGTGCCCCCCTTCATGTCGAGGTTGAAGTCCATGTTGCAGTAGTAACCATCGTTGCCAATGAAGATCAGGAAGTTGGTGATCAGGGTGCCCTGGCTAACAAGGGTTGATTCCGGGAAGGTAATCTTGCCGTTTGCGTAAGAGCCGAAGAGCATTGCGGGGATATCCTCGAAGCTTACGCCGCCGTCAAGCATATAATATGAATAGCTTGCGAGCTCCCAATCGCCGTCGCTGTCAGACACGCCGATCATGGAGTAGGGGAAGTAAACGAGGTCTTCGTCAACGACGAATTCGATAGAACCGAAGTCGGCGACCTCAGCGTCGAAGGCTGCAACGTATTGGCAGTCGGCCATGGGGTTGTCGATGCGGTAGTAGCCGTCAAATTTATCGCTCTTGGAGATGTTGACCAAGACGGTTTCGCCGGGAGCCTGGCCGCCGGACACGCCCTTGAGGACGTTGTTTTCCCATTCAACGTCTTCGGCGATCACGGTCCAACCGTCGTAGGGGTTGAAGGTGGTGTAGGTGAAGACGCAGGTGTCGGTGATTTTGGCGGTGTAGGAGCCGTCGGCGCCCTTGTTGTAGCCCACGGCCACGACTTCGAATGTGCCGGAGGCGGGGAAGGTCAGGGTGATGTTGCCGGTAGCTTCAACGGAGGCCACGGTGTAGGTGGTCTGCTCGGGATCCTGAATGGTTTCGGCGATTTCGGCTACTTCTTCCTCAGAGAGGCCTTCGGAGCCGGCTTCAAGCTGCACGATGGTGTAGTCCACCAAGTTGATGGCCGAGGAGAAGTTGAAGCCGATTACGGCATAGTCGGTGTTGCCGATGTTGACCTGGCCTTGGTCGGTGACGCTGAGGGAGTAGACGTTGGGGTCAGCATAACCGGTAAGGTTGATGGTCCAGATTGCGGGGTTCCAAGCGCCTTCTTCGTCGAAACACATCACGTTGATGGAGAACACGCCGGTTTCGGGGTCAAACTTCGAGGAGTTCTTGAAGCTGTTGGGGTAGAGCAGCGAAGCCTCGGCGTAAGAGATACCGTCGGCGAAGACGCACTCCTGAATGGGGAAGTTGATTGTCTTGCCGCCGTCGGTGGTGTTGAAGTGCCATACGTCAATCCAATCTTCATCGTCCATGTTGTCGTTGTGTTCCACTTCTGATGCATCAAAATCTTTGTCATCCAAAGCGGCCTCGAACGCGGGGATATATGCCTGCATGATGTATTCAATCTGCTTTTCGTCAGAAGGAATATGGCGTTCATAAACACGTACGGGGTTTACGGTTATGCCACTGCTGGAGAAGGGCGAGCCAATGACGAAGAAACCATAGCCGTCGGCATCTTCGTTGTCGCCGGTGAGGAGGGCCCAGGGGGTCATTTGCTCGAAGTTGATAACGAGGGTGGTGGAGCTGAGACCGTAGACGTCAGCGTGAGCGTCGTCAATGGCGAGGTTGATGGTATAGTTGGTGTTGGGGGTCAGGGCATTGACGTCGAAGGTCACGGGGATTTCGGCGAAGGCCTGACCGGCGGGGAAGGTCACTTCGGGAGCCACGTTGAAGATCTGGTCGGTGCCGGCCTGAGGGAAGGAGGGGAGGATTTGCACGGTGAGTTCACCTTCGGCGTTTTCCTCGGGGCGATAGACATTGACCTTCACTTCGGTCTGGTCCTCGGCAACGATCTCTGAGATTTTAGAAGAGGCGAAGAAAACGCGCTCAGAGCCGTCGGGGGCGCCGGCGGGCTTGTATTCGGGCTCGTTTTTGCCATCGCAAGAGGCAAGCGCGAGGCCGAACGTGGCCAACAGGGCGGCTGAGATATAATGTTTGATATTCATTTGGATAATCTAATATATTAAGGGTTATTCTTCAACATCAAGGACAGACTGCGGGCGAGGCTGCGGCTGGTTGTTTTCGCTCTGGGAGAAAGCCTTGTTGCCGTTGACTTCCGACTGGGGAATGCAAAGCAAAAGAACGGGGTCGTTGGGCTGGACATTGTAGACAAGAGTGGTGCTCCAGCCACCGCCACGACGGTCAAAGGGCTTTTTCAGACGCATGAGGTCAAAAGTGGTGATACCTTCGCCCCAGAATTCTACGCGGCGCTGCATCCAGATTTCGTTCTGAACATCTTCGGCCGAACCGCCTGCGAATGCATATTCGGGGTCACGATAAGTCTTGACAAAATCAACGAGGGTCTGGGTGCCTACACCGGGACCGGCACTGCCCATGGCCTGGGCTTCAGCAAGGATATAATACATTTCCTCGATACGCATCAGGGGGATATCGTTGGCATTAAGCGGAGTTTCGAGAACGTCCTGATAGGGGGCGAATTTAACCTGAGTGTAGGGATCGGGCTCTATTTTGGTGACGTAGGCCTGCTGAGTGGGAGTAAGGCCGGCGCTGATGCCCTCAGCGTCAAGGAACCAGGTCTTGCGGACGTCTGATTCAGGGATATAGTTGTAAAGGGCCTTGTTGACACGACGCCAGGCACCGGCAGAGGCGTAGCCATCGTTGAGTGAACCCATGTGAGAGGGCCAGTTAACGATTTGAGTGGTCACGACGCGGTCCGTTTCGGCGATGGCGATGCCCCACATCCAGTCTGTCTCGTTGAGCGATGAGAAGCCGGGGCCTTTAGCTGATTCCAGAGAGCGAGGAGAACCGGAGAAAAGGGTGATGGCATCCTGAGCATCCTGAGCGGCGGCATCCCATTCGTGCATTACGAGGTTTACGCGGGCGCGCAGACCATGAACGGCAGCGGCTGAGAGGAAACGCTTGGGCTGGGAGTCAAGCACGTCAGAGGGTTTCAGGTCCGAGGCTTCAATCAGGGTCACGGCTTCGTTCAGGTCTTTAATGATTTGACCATAGATATCCTTGACGGAAGCGCGGCCGATACCATTAGCGGCCACTTCAGCTTCGTTTTCTTCGGTGATGAGCATCACGCAAGGTTTGTCTTCATTGCCGAAGTAGGTAAACTGATAAGCCTGAGCCAGGGTGAAGTAGTCGAAAGCACGGATTGCGAGAGCCTGAGCGCGATAAAATTGGAGCTCGGGGTCCTGAGTGTCAGCGCTGATGCTCTTAAGGGCGGCATTGGCGGCAAAAATTTGGTTGTAACATGTGCCCCAGGTCATATCGGTAATGGGGTCGGTTACACGGCAGTCAAATAGAGCCGAAGAGTATTGATACCAGTTATAGCCGGTTAAATCGGCCACGAGGTCGATGCCGCGTGAATCCAGATAGAGCATAACGGATGCAAAGCCATAGTCAGTATCGTCGCGATCGGAAAAGATGGCCTCGCATACTGAAAATAGGGCGGTGATACCGGTGATGGATGCCTGAGCCATTTCAGGGTTTGCTTCAACGGCCTGGACTTTCTGCTGCTCGGTGACATTCTGTGCGTATGGCACGGTGTCCATGTCGTAGCAACCGGTCAGCGAAGTGGCAGTAAGCACTCCAAGTGCGGAAGCAATCAAATATTTGGATTTCATAAATTGATTCTGTTTAAATTAGGGTTAAACATTAGAACTGCACGCGGATGCCGCCGGAGATGGTGCGCATGGGCGAGTAAGTAGAGTTCTCGGAGGTGAGGAAGCTCTGGCGGGGGTCAAGGCCGCGACGTGCGCTCCAGAGGGCTACGTTCTCAGCGGCGCCATAGATGCGGACGCTGTTGATGCCGATCTGGCGAGTCCACTTGGAGGGGAGAGTGTAGCCGAGGGTGATGTTCGAGAGCGAGAGATAGTCGCTGGAGACGAGCCAACGGGTAGAGGAGGAGTTGGTGTAGTTGTCGGCTGCGTCAAGGCGGGGCACGTTAGTCTTGGTATTTTCGGGGGTCCAACGGTTGAGCATGTCGACATGGAAGTTCTTGCCGGCACCATATTCGTTGCCGTTATGCATCAGGTCCATGTAGGTATAGTCAATGATTCGACCGCCGGCCTGATAGGCGAAGCTCATGCTGAAGTCAATGCCGTAAGCATTAAGGGTGGTTCCGAAACCGCCATAGATTTTGGGCATGATATTGCCCGTTTCCACACGGCTTTCAAGAATGCCCTCTTCTTCGCTGCCGCTATAGCATTTCTGCCAGTTGGTAATCTTCTGGCGGGTGCCGTCTTCCATCTTGGCCCAGTAGAGGGCTTCACCGGTCTCTTCGCTGACGCCGGCATATTCAACTAACAAGAGGTTATACATGCTATGGCCTTCCTTGAAGAGGCGAGAGCCGGTGATCCACTGGTTATCCTTGAGGAGTTCCTTCGGGAGCTTAACGATCTTGTTGTTGCCGGAGGTGAGGTTGGCGTTGACGCTCCAAGTGAGGTCCTTGGTGTTGAAAATGGTGTAGTTAAGTTCGATTTCCACGCCATAGTTGCGCATTGAACCGACGTTGGCGGGATAGGAAGAATAACCTAAAGAGGGAGCGGTGGGGAGGAAGAAGAGCATGTCTGAAACCTGGCGCTGATAGTACTCGATGGTACCGTCGAGCTTGCCCTGGAAGAGGCTGAAGTCGAAGCCGATGTTGAAGGCGTTAGATTTTTCCCAGGTGATGTCCTTGTTGCCTTTATAGTAGAGAGTGGCATCGCTCCAGACGCCGTCGGCACCGGTGATCTTGTACTGGTCCTGCCAGGCGTAATAATAGGCGGTTGCGGAGCCGAGGTTGTCGTTACCGTTTTGGCCGAAAGAGGCTTTGAACTTCAACTGGTCAACCACGGTAGAGGCGGATTCCATGAACGATTCCTTGGCGATATCCCAAGCGGCCGACACGGAGAAGAAGTTACCCCAGCGGTGGCCGGGAGCGAAGCGCGAAGAGGCGTCGCGACGATAGCTGACGTGGCCGAAGTAGCGCTGAGCGTAGTTATACTTGGCGCGGGCCAAGATGCCGCGGGTGGTGTAATCGATGTCGCGGTTGCTGTAACCCATTCGGCGGTCAATGGTGTTGTCAACATAGCAAGCGTTGGGGTCATAGAGGTTGTAACCGATAGCGGAAACGGATTCGCGCTGGAGGTTATAGGTTTCGTAACCAACCATGAGGTCCATGGTGTGGAGGTCGTTGAAGGTGTGGTTATAAGAGGCAAGGACCTGCCAGTTGATTGAGCGCATGCGCTGGCTGATTTCGTAGGCACCACCCTTTGAAGAGGCGCTTTGGCCGTAGAAGGGGTTGCTCAGGCTCTTATAGCGGAGTTGGCTCAGATAGTAACCGGCATTGCCGGTGATGGTCAGGCCTTCCACGGGGGTGATGGTGGCATACCATTTGCCGTCAAACACGTCGGTCAGATACTTCGTCTGGTCATAGTAGAGCGAACCGATAGGGTTGGCCATTGACATGAAGTTACGGGTGAAGTTAGTGGACTTTTTGTCGCCGTAGTCGTAGATGGGATAGCCATAGTTGACGTCGCGCATGATGTTGCCTTCGGCGTCGCGCACGAACATGGGGTAGACGGGGGCCATCTGGTTGGCGATGAAGAAGGCGTTGCCGGAAGAGGTGTTGGCGTCGAGGTCCATGTCGCCGGGCATGTTGGCCGAAGAGTAGGTATAGTTCATGCTCGTGCCGATTTTCAGCCAAGATTTGGCCTGATAGTCAACGGTTGAGCGGGTAGAGAAGCGGTTGAAGTCAGAGTTGACGATGATACCCTCGTTGCCAAGATAAGAGGCGCTGACGAAGTATTTGATCTTGTCGGATCCGCCCTGGATGCTCAGGTTGTATTCCTGGCGCAGGCCGTTGGTGAAGGAGTGCTTGCTCCAGTCGTCGGGAGTGTAGTAATAGGTGCCGTCGCTGTAGCCGAGGGTGGCGTTGGGGTTGATCTTGCCGTTGCGGCCGAAGAGGTATTCGCCCTGGGGCACGGTGTAGATCTTATAGCCGGTGGCAGCAGATGCGGTGGAGTTGGCGTTGAGCCATGAAGCATATGCGTTGCCCTGGGTTGCGGCGGTGCTGTAGAAGTACTGGTTATAATATGCCTCGTAAAGGAGTTCGGAGTATTGGTTCGCGCTCTTCAGTACGTTATAGTTAGGAATTGCGCGAGAGTTTCCGCCCCAGCGGGCATCGAAGGTCACTTGGGCTTCGCCGGAGGCGCCGCGCTTGGTGGTGATCAGGACCACGCCGTTGGCGCCGCGAGCGCCGTAGAGGGCGGTGGAGGCAGCGTCTTTGAGCACGGTCATTGATTCAACGTCGGTGGGGGCAATGTCGGCCAAGGTGCCGTCGAAGGGCACACCGTCGAGCACGATCAGGGGGTTGGCGGAGGCGTTCAGGGAGCCGACGCCGCGAATGCGCAGAGTGGGCGATTCGCCGGGAGCGCCATTGCTTGAGAGGGTCTGCACGCCGGCCACTTTACCCGTAAGCACTGAGGTTACGGAAGAGACGAGAGCGTCAGAAATCTGGTCTGCTTTCACTACGGAGGCGGAGCCGGTGTATTCGCTGCGTTTGGCGGTGCCATAGGCCACGGCGATGACTTCGTCGAGGCGATTTTCAGCGGGATACATCTTGATAACCATCGGAGAAGTGCCGGGGGTTACGGTCACGGGCTTCATGCCGATGAAGGTTACCTGCAGTTCCGTACAATTAGGCTTGACTGATACGGAGAACATACCGTCAATGTCTGTGGCCGTGGCGTAACCGGCACCCTTGGGATGAGGGGTCACCGTGGCTCCGACCATAGGCTCGCCGTCTTCAGCGGAGACGACGGTACCGGTAATAATGCGTTCGTCTTGCGCCAAGGCAGCTGCTGAACACATTACAACCGAAAGGAGAAAAAACAGAAACTTTTTCATACCTTGATTGGAAATGGGGTTAAAGAAAAGTGAATAAATAGTTGAAAAAAGCGTAACCAAATAGCTTTTAAGCCGCAAAGTTAGTTAAAATTTTTTAAAAAACAAACGAATTTGTTAAAAAAATAGCAAATCCCCCCCTATTGTTAAAAATCTTTAACAAAATTAACATTTCCCCTGCCCCGACACATGATATAATTCTTATAAGACTTATAAATCTTATAAGAGTTATAAATAATGTTCGCGCGGGTGCGCGCGAGGGTTAGAATTGGAAATAGATGAACGGGACGACTTCGGCGGTCATCAGCTCGATGACCATCTGCACGGCGATGAGGAAGACAATGAGTTTGACGGGCCAGGGGGAGCGGATGAAGGCTACGCTGAGGCGGTCGGCCCAGCGCTGAGGGGTGAAGTGCATGGCCGTGATCAGCAGCATCATCCAGCACCAGAGGGAGCGCGCCTGGTAGAATTCCGGCAATTCGCGCAGGTCAAAGTCGCGGAAAATGTTGCTGATAATCAGCACTGAATCCGAAAACGACGCCGCGCGGAAAAAGACCCAGAGCAGCGACACATAAACCATGGTGAGCAGCCAGGAGAGGAACACCGTCAGCCAATTGTCAGGAATCTTCTTCAGCACCGGGCGGCAGGCCTTGTGGACGGCCAAGCCGACGCCATGCATTGCGCCCCAGAAGATGAATTTCCATGCCGCGCCGTGCCAGAGGCCGCCGATGAGCATGGTCAGGAAATTGTTGACATAGGTGCGGACCACTCCCTTGCGGTTGCCGCCAAGGGGGATGTAGACGTAATCGCGGAGCCAGGAGGAGAGGGAGATGTGCCAGCGGCGCCAAAACTCCGTCAGGTTGCGTGACTGGTAAGGCGAATCGAAGTTGATACCGAGGTCAAAGCCCATGATCAGCGCAAGGCCGATGGCCATGTCCGAATAGCCGGAGAAGTCGCAATAGATCTGCATGGTGTAGCCGAGGATTCCAAGGAGCGACTGCACACCCGGATAGGCCTCGGGATTGGTGAAAATCAGGTCGTTATATTGCGCGATATAGTCGGCCACCACGGCCTTTTTAATCAGTCCGACAATGATGAGCCAAAAGCCGCCCCAGACCATGGAGCGCGTGGCGGGTCGGTTTTTCTCAATCTGCGGCAGGAACTTGTCGGCGCGCACAATCGGGCCGGCCACCAAGGCGGGAAAGAACGACAGGAAGAAGAGATAGTCGGTCCAGCGGGCCGTCGGGGCGATGCGGCCTTTGTAGACGTCGACCACGTAACTGATTGACTGAAAGGTGTAAAAGCTGATGCCGACGGGGAGAATGATGTCGAGGGGCTGGAAATTGCCCTGAACCATGGCGTTCCAGTTCCAGAGGAAGAAGTTGGCATACTTGAAATAGCCCAACACGGAGAGCGACACCCCGATGGAGAGCCACATCAGCGCCAAGCGTCCGCCCCGCTTTTTTGTGCGATAAATGGCGTGAGATAAGCTCCAGTCAATCAGCGAGGTAGTGATCAGCAGCAGGAAGAATATCCCCGAGGATTTATAATAAAAATAGAGCGAGAAGAGGATAGTGAAGAGCGCCATGCGGGAGCGCGAGCCTTTGAGCAGGCCATAGACGGGGAGGAAGAGCAGGAAGAGTAGCCAGAAGAGCCCCGATGAGAAAATCATGGGAGCATTGGGGGCGTAGCCAAGCATTTGGCCGATATTTTTCAGCGCAAGAGTCAGGGAATCAATCATATTGAGTCCGGTTGGGCAGGGGGAGCGGGGTTAGTGGGGTTAGAGGGCTCGGAGGGAGTATCGGGGAGATCGGAGCTATTGGAGCTATCGGAG
>CAZLMV010000035.1:0-9977 GCA_964560625.1 uncultured Bacteroides sp.
GAATCATTCACAGCCGCAAAGTTACAAAAAAATTCCCAATCTCGCAAATTTTTTTGGGGGAGGGGGATTAGAGGAGGGCGTCGCGGCGGAGGAGTGGGGTAATTTGGGGGGCGCGGCCGCGGAAGTTTTTGAAGAGGGTGGCGGGGTGGATGGTGCCTCCGCGCTGGAGGATTTCGCGGCGGAATTTTTGGGCGGTTTCGGGGTCAAAGATTCCTTTTTCTTGGAATAGGGAGAAGGCGTCGGCGTCGAGGACTTCGGCCCATTTGTAGGAGTAATAGCCGGCGGCGTAACCTCCGGAGAAGATGTGGCCGAAGGTGGGGGAGATGGAAGTGCCTTCCACCGGGGGGAAGATTTCCACCGGGGCTATGGCTTGGCGCTCGAAGAGGTCGGCGTCGGCCACGGGAGTGGTGATCGAGTGCCATGCCATGTCGAGGTAGCCGAAGTTTAGCTGGCGCATGCAGGCGTAGGCGGCGCCGAAGGTTGCGGCGTCTTTCATTCGCTGAATTTTTTCGGCAGGGAGGGGTTCGCCGGTTTGGTAATGGCGGGCAAAGGAGTTGAGGAACTCGGGCTCAGTGAGGAAGTTTTCATTGAACTGGGAGGGGAGCTCCACGAAGTCGCGGAAGACGTTAGTGCCGCTCAGAGATTGATAATGAACGCGAGTGAGCAGGGCGTGGAGAGCGTGGCCGAACTCATGGAGCAGGGTGCCCACTTCGCCGGGGGTAAGGAGGCTGGGGCGGTCTGCGCCGGGCTTGGTGAAGTTCATGACGATGTTGACCAAGGGGCGGACCTCGCCGGAGGCTTCGCGGAACTCGGTCATCCATGCTCCGGGGCTTTTGCGTCCGGCGCGGGGGAAGAAGTCGGTGTAGAGCAATCCGAGGGTTGAGCCGTCGGAATCCACACATTCAAAGACTTTTACGTCGGGATGATACGTCTCAATATCGGTGCGCTCGGTCAGGCTGATGCCATAGAGCCTTTCGGCTAAGGAGAAGACGCCGCGCACCACTGCCGACAGCTCAAAGTAGGGTCGCAGTTCCTCTTCGTCGAAGCTGTGGAGCTGTTTGCGCAGGCGATTAGAATGGTAAGAGTAGTTCCAGGGGGTAATTTCCTCACCGGCAAACTCTTGCAGGGCCTTGAGTTCGCGTTCTAAAGCCGGACAATAGGCCTCGCGGAGCTGTTCGAGCAGACCCATGACTCCTGCGGGCGTCTGAGCCATGGTGCGCACCAATTTATAGTCGGCAAACGACTTGAAACCAAGCAATTGGGCCATTTCGAGGCGCAGGGCCGTGATTTCCTTCATTACCTCCACGTTAGAGTATTCCCCTTGGCGATTTCGCGAGCTATAAAGGAGATAAAGCCGGCGGCGAAGGTCGTCAGACGGGGAGAGGCGCATGAAAGTCATATAGACCGGCTGATCGAGGGTGAGCAGATAGGGCGCATCGGAATTTTCGGCGCGGGCGGTCTCGGCGGCTTGATTTACGAGCCACTCGGGGAGCCCCTCAATCTGATTTTCGGCGAGGGGGAAGCGATAACCGGCCAACTCTTTTTTGACGTTTTGGCTGAAACGGGTGGTCAGTTCGCTCAGACGCGCGGAGATTTCCGCAAAGCGCTTGCGGCGCTCCTCGGGGAGGTCAGCGCCGGAGCGGGTGAATCCTAAATAGGTGTTTTCAAGGAGGGTTTGCTGCTCGGTGTTGAGCTCCGGTTTTGACTTATAGACGGCCTTAATTCGCTCAAACAGGGGGCGATTGAGCGACACGCGGGTAGAGAAATCGCTGGTCAGGGCGGATATTTCCAGCGAGGCGTCCATCATCTGCTCATCGGCGTCGGCCGACAGTAGCGGATAAAACACTCCAAGGACGCGGTCAAGGTCAGCGCCGGAATATTCTAAGGCCTCAATGGTGTTTTCAAACGTCGGTTCGGCCGGATTATTGGCAATAGTGTCCACCTCGGCCACGGCTGCGGCGATGGCCTCTTTAACGGCGGGAATATAGTCTTCAACTCGGATTTGAGAGAAGGGCGGGAGGGAGAATTTATTGAGAAGCGGGTTTTTATTCATAATCAGCAATCAAGGGGAGAATGGTTAAGTCAACTCCGGCGGCGGCGAGAATTTCGGCGTCGGCGCGCAGGGCCTCAAGGAGTTTGACGGAATCAGGCGAGAAGAGGCGATAGAAATTAATTGCCTCGCGCATTTGGCCCATGGCAAGGGCAAGATGACCCATGTTGAGATAATCGGTCGGGGTAGGGGTCAGGCGCGACATCAGTCGGTCATAATACTTCCGCGAGGTCTCGAAGTCGCCGTTGATAAACGCGGCCCAAGCGATTGGTCGCAAGGGTTTGGGCGAGTTTTCGTCGGCAAATTCGGCCTTGTAGAAGTTATGGAGCGCCTCGCGATAGTTGCCCAATTCGAGGTAACAATAGCCGATGTTTAGGGCGGTTTCGGCCTTGTCGGGCTCTAAGGTGTCGAGGCGGAGGAAGGCGTCGAGAGCTTTGTCAGACATGCCGGCGGCCCGGAAAGCGCGGCCGAGCTGACGGAGGGTCCAGGGCGAATCCGGATGGAGCATGTCAGCCTTTTCAAAAGCCTCGGCGGCCTCAAAATGGCGGCGGAGTTTGCGCAGAGCCAGGCCCGTCTTCTGCCAAATCTGGGCGTCAGGTTTCACGAGGGCAAACATGTCGAGCGCCTCCTGCCAATGCTCATGTTTGAAGAAGAACTCGCCGACGAGACGGATTTTCTCCTCGGCGCGGAAGTCAGGCGCCAAGGCCGGGATGCCAACGGGGTTAATCATCTGCGCAAAGGGGTCGGTGAACTCGCCCTTGCGACGGAAGAGGCGGAAGAAGCGGTAAAGGTCCTGCACATAGCGGGCCAAGAGGCTTTGGCGGGCTTGCTCCTCGGGCATGAGTTCGGCGCCCATCATCTCGGCAATGTTGATGTTGGCCTGATCCATTTGGCGCGTAATGGCCTGTTTATGAGCCTCCGGGAGCTGATTGATGGAGAGGATGAAGGAGTATTTATCGCCGTCGCACATGGTGGGCGCCACTTGGACCATCTCGCCCATGGTCAGGTCATGGCCAAGGATTTCAATCACCTCGCTGCGGTCCGTGTCAAACGGCATGAACCACGCCGACGGATGATTGAAAAACGGGAAACTCTTGAGCATCGAGAAGGCCGAAAAAAAGAGGTCGCCGCCCTCGGTTTGCATCTCCGAGAGCTTTTCGAGCTTGGACTGGAGGCCGCTTTTTTCGAGCATTTCTTCCCATTCGGGGTTCATCTCAATGAGGTCGTCGGGATTGTCGATGCGCTTATAAAGGTCGGGGCGGAGTTTGATCATCTCGGGGATGATTTCCTCCTTCATTTGGCGGGAGATTTTTTCGACGTCGGCCGTGCGGATAAGTTGCAGGAAAGTCAGTTCGACGTCTTTTGACCATCGGGGCCCTTCGCGCAGCGACTCTAAGACATTGCGAACGGCCGCGGAGTTAGATCGGCGCGGCCAGCGGGCCATGACGAGCACGGCGCCGACCGTGGCGCGCACCTGAATGGCGGGAGATTCAACCGGAGCCATGCGCAGGAGGGTCAGCAGGGTGCGCTCGCTGTAAAACTGCAAGGCGTTGAGGGTCAGGGCGCTGATGATCATCAGCCGCTGGCGCTCGGGCGCAAGGTCGGAGCTGACAAAGTCGAGCAGAGCCGCGGAATCGTCGGCGCTGAGGGGCACGGTGACCCATACGCGCTCAAAGACTCGGCGCTCGGCGGCCTCGACGGCCCGGCGTCGGTTTTGCCGCTCGGCGCCGGAAAGAGAAGCCATGGCGAAGGGCGAGGCGGCGTCGGAGGCGGTGTTCATCTGCTCGAGCAGGGCCGAGATGGTGTCGGCCGGGCGTAGACGTTCGGTGCGCGCCGTATTATAATATAAGGTGGGGGTGTCGATGATTTCTTTTTCGCGGATGGCAAGGTCGAGGGCCGAATAGATGCGGCTGCGGATGCCGGCGAGCTGGTCCTCGCGCCCGGGGTCGGGATTTCCCGTCATGGCATAGTCAATGATGCGGGAATAATCTTCGGCGGCGTGTTCGATTTCGCGACGAAGTTCGGCGGCAGATCCCGGAGTCATTTGCCGCAGCAGGCGGAACGCCTCTTTCAGGCGTCCGTCGGTCAGCGCCGTTTCCACGGCTGTTCGATAGTCTTTAGTCATATCTTAGGAAAAGCAAAAACTATGCCAAGGGGAGTTAAAAGGTGATGTGGAGTGACACGCGGACGCCATTTTTCTGCACTCCGGGGCCCAAGTATGTCAGTCGGCGCACATAGTCCACGCGCAGGAAGGTCAGGATGTTTTCAATGCCGACGTTGAGCTCCATGTAAGGCATGCCGGTCATTTTGACGGGCGAGGCCTCGGCGGGAAAACGGAGCAGCTCGGGGTGCATGTCCGGGTTATTTCGGTTGCTCAGATGGCCCCAGATGGAGTGGAAGCCGAGCACTTCGCGGAGTTTCAGCTTTTTGAGTAGGGGGATGTAGTTAAACAAGGCTCCGCGAGCCTGATATTCCATATGGAAGGCGGCATAGCTGTCGTTGATAAACTCTAAGGGCTTCATGAGCATGAAGTTCTTTTTGTTGAAGAAGAAGCTGATGTTGGCCTCGGGAGTGGTCAGCGAGAAGAAGTCGCTTTTGCTCCACACGTGTCCGCCGGTGAGGGTCAGGTCAATATGGCCCCATGCGGAGAGCCAAAAGCGCTGCTCGATGCCCGCCTCGGTCTTGTTGGTCCAATATCGGGCGCCAAACAGGCCTTTGGGGCCGAGAGTGTGGGTCAGGCGAATCACCGGGCCATAAAAAGAGATGCTGCGGCGCGACTTGGATGATTGATAATACTTTTCCTGCGGGGCCCAGCGCACCTCAAATTTCGCTAAGCCCATGGCCAAGCGGTCAAAGGATTGGCCGAAGCCGTCGGTGAACTCTACATAGCGGCTCGGATTTTGCTGCTGATAGGAGAGCTGGAGGTTGAATGCCCAGCGGGAATAGGTCTCCCAATTGAAGTCTACGGCCGCCATGCGCTTGTAAGTCAGTAGTTTATTCTTGGTGAAGCTCAGGGAGGTGAAGAAGGCGTCGGTGGCCGAATAGCTCTGGCCGAGTTTGTCGACGTCGTCGCTATAAGAGAGTTTCAGCGAGCGGATGGGGAACTCCATCTGATGGTTCTTCTTATAATTAAAGGAGTATTCCACCTCGGCGCCATACTTCCAGCGATGATCCTTGAGCCCATAGGCGCCGTAAGCCTTGGCAAACCAATGGTGGGAGATGGCGCCGGTGGTGTTCAATCCGCCGCGAAAGCGCCAGCCTTCCAAGTCGTTGCGGCTCACGGTGGAGAATATCGGCCCGTAAGTGAACTTGGCGTTTTGGCCGCCGAGTTTAATCTGGTCGTCAACGAGGGTGCGGAGCACTTTCAGAGAGTAGCGAATCCATATTTTCTTGTCTAATTCGCTCATCATCTTGTCCATGTTGGCCTCGCCATATTGGGAGTCGGCGGGGCGATAATTGACAATTTTCTCCTCGGGATTCACCGGCTCAATCACCTCGCGCGGGTCAGAGAAGAGGGCCGAATCGCGCGGAGCCGTGAAATTGTGGGAGTTATAAACGTTGAGCCTCGACGCAAAGGCACGCTTGCCGAGAATTCCTAACTCTATCAGCAGTTCATCTTTGGCTTTGAGGCGCGAACCGTCGGGCGCGCGGTCATATTCCTGGAAGATCTGCATGTCCTTGACATAGTTGATGTTAGCGGCCTTAGGGAGCCTCAGTTCGGCGCGGCGAATAAAGGTCAGGGAGTCATCCTTGACCACGTAGATTCGGCCGTTAAAACCGGGCACGGAAGGATTATGCGGCAGGAAGCTCACCACGATGAGTGAGTCGCCCCGCTCCGGGTCGGCAATGGTGTCTGAGAGGTAGAATTTATAGAAATCCGTGGCCACTCGGCCTAAGGGGCTGACATATTTGGTGTGGAGGATAGAGATGTCGTCAGTGTCATAAAGGTCAATGGGGCGGAGCACGTCGTTGGCAAACTCCTGCATCGACGCGGCGTCGGCCACTACGTCGTCAAGTCCGTGGCGATTTCTGACGCGCACCACCTCGCGCTCCGTCTCCGGATCGCGGCGGAAATAGACGTCGCTCACCTTCTCTTTGACGGTGAGATTCAACACTTTGCCGCCGCTCAGAGGCGATTCGTCAAGATACTGAGCCAAGAACCCAAGCGAGCCGGTGGAATCAATCGGAAAGTCGAGCAGGCCCAATTTGATGCGCTCATATTGGCCGAAGCTGTAATATGGATTCGTCTTCTTCGGATCGGTTAAGTTCCTGTTAGCCATGACTTTCTCAATGAAAGCCACAGCAGGATTACCCTTCTTGGTGTATTTTTCTTTTTTGCTCTTTTTGACGGTTACCTCCTCGAGCACTAAGTGGCGTTCCGGATGGTCGCCTAACGCCGCAAAAGGCATCAGTAAGAGAGCAAAAACAAATGCTATCAAAAATTTCATACACATATAACGCACGCGCGCAAATTTTATTGCGGATAATGCGGTTGGTTCAGTTTTTTTTTGTAACTTTGCGCCTATGATTATTATAGGCATCGCAGGCGGCACGGGTAGCGGCAAGACCACCGTGGTCCGCAAGATTATTGAGGAGCTTCCCGGCGGCGAGGTCGCCGTGTTGCCCCAGGATTCATATTATAAGGACCTCAGCCATCTGCCCATGGAGGAGCGCAGCAAGATCAACTTCGACGAACCGGACGCCATAGAGTGGTCCCTGTTGGTCAAGCAGTTGCGCGAGCTCAAGGCGGGTAGGGCAGTTGAGGTGCCCACTTACAGCTACCTGACCTGCACGCGCCAGCCGGAGACGGTCAGAGTGGAGCCGCGCGATGTGGTCATCGTCGAAGGCATCTTGGTGCTCTGCGACGATGAGTTGCGCAACATGCTCGACGTCAAAGTCTTTGTGGATGCCGACGCCGACGACCGACTGATTCGCCTCATTGCCCGCGACTGCGTCGAGCGCGGACGCACGCCCCAGATGGTCCTTGACCGCTATGAAAGCGTGCTGAAACCCATGCATTTGCAATACATTGAGCCCTCGAAGCGCTATGCCGATCTGATTGTGCCCCAAGGGGGAAAGAACACCGTGGCCATGCGCCTGCTGACGGATTATATTGAAAGTCGACTCGGAAAGGTATGATTCTCAGAACGGAAAACTTAGTCAAAATCTACGGCCGCCGCACCGTGGTTAACCACGTGAGCATCAACCTCACGCAGGGCGAAATCGTGGGCCTCCTTGGCCCCAATGGCGCCGGCAAAACCACCACGTTCTACATGACTGCCGGCCTCGTGACGCCCAACGAAGGCGAGATATTCCTTGATGACATGAACATCACCAAATATCCCGTCTATAAGCGCGCGCAACATGGCATTGGCTACCTGGCGCAGGAGGCCTCCGTGTTTCGCAAACTGACGGTGGAAGATAATATTCGCGCCGTGCTTCAGATGACCAAACTGTCAAAGGAAGAACAGCGCGAAAAACTCGAGACGCTTATTTCGGAATTTAACCTCCAAAAGGTGAGGAAGAACTATGGCGACCGCCTAAGTGGCGGCGAGCGCCGACGCACGGAAATTGCTCGGTGCTTGGCCATTAGCCCGAAGTTTATCATGCTCGACGAACCCTTTGCGGGCGTTGACCCGATTGCCGTGGAGGATATTCAGAGCGTGGTCTATAAGCTCAAGGAGAAGAACATCGGCATCCTGATTACGGACCATAATGCCCCTGAGACACTGTCGATTACCGACCGCGCCTACCTCCTTTTCGAAGGCAAAATCCTCTTCCAGGGCACCAGCGAAGAACTCGCCGAAAACCCCGTGGTCCGCGAAAAATACCTCGGCCGCAACTTCATCTTCCGCCGCAAGCACTTCAACTGACACACCTAAATCTTTGTTATAAAATGCTAAGACCTTTCATTGTATGTTTTCTTTTTTTGTGTGTTCAATGTGTGGGAGCAGAGAATTTGTTACCTTCGGGAACTCTTCCGGTTCTCTACATAAATACGATTGACGAGACACCTATAAATCAACGAGAGACGTATATTCAAGCCAACGCATGGCTGGATGCCGGAATGTCCGAGGAGTATGAATCTTTAGGATCTCAGTCGTCTCTTTTATCATTGGGCATAAGAGGACGGGGAAACTCCTCTTGGTGGTCATTTGAAAAGAAGCCATATAAACTCAAGTTTGATGAGTCAATTGAGTTTATGGGATTTAAGTCAAATAAACACTGGGCATTGCTCCATTGGCTTGGCAGTACAACGGCGTATTTTCGTGAGCCCTTGGGCTATGAAGCCGCCAGGCGATTGGGGGAAGTATGGGTCCCTTCTGTTGATGCTATAGAACTGGTTCTTAATGGTGATTACCGGGGTTTATATTTCCTATCAGAAACGGTGAGGGTACATAAAAATAGAGTTAATATTCCCAAACAACCGGATTTGGCTGATGACCCTGATTTGATCAAGAGCGGGTGGTTAGTGGAAGTTGATAATTATGTAAGTGAGAACCAGTCCATTCTTAAGGAAATTGATGGCCGAGAAGTTAGGTTGACGTTTCATCAGCCTGAAATCTTGTCTGCAGATCAACAAGAATATATTGAAAGTGAATTTAATGATATAATTTCAAGAATATATAATTATGAAGCAAATGATTGGCTTGACGTTATTGATGGAGAGTCAATGGCAAGATATTATATTGTTACGGAGATTTTGCAGAATAAGGATGGGATGAATGGTAGTTTTTACTGGCATAAGTCATCGGATTCAAAATGGATTGCCGGTCCTTTGTGGGATTTAAGTTATTCGCTGGAAAGCCCTGCAAAGGATACGTATCTTCATTCTTTGCCATCTTCGAGTGCCCCTAAGTTTATTCAGAAAATGTTGGTCAATCCATCTTTTAGAGAGATCATCAAGCAAGTTTGGACCCCTTTCTATGAAAGTGGTATGGATTGGATTGATGAGGTTACGGATGAATGGATTGATAAGATTTCAATAGCCTCAGAAAGAGATAAAGAGAGATGGACCTTCGGCTCAAACAATATTTATAATAGAGGAAAGGAGGCCGCATCAATATTAAAATCTAATGTTAAGTGGTTTAATGATTATCTCCAATCAGAAGATTTTAATAATTGGAGTTATTTTGACGAAGAAATAGTTAATTTAGCCGATATTGAGAAAGACTACAGAAATCCTGTAAGTTATGACTTATTAGGCAGAAAAGTAAATACCCCGCGGAATGGGGTGTACATTCAGCGGGGTAAACTTGTTATTAGATAATCAGATTTAGTCGAAGGCGGCGCAGAGGTCGAGGGCGGCGCGGGCCTTGATGTAGGCGGCGATGACGGCCTGGAGGTGTTGCTCAGTGGGTTTAGCCGGGAGGGTGTTGATGGCTACTAAGAGTTCGTCGGCAGCGGTTTTGGCGGCTGTTACTGAGGGAGTTACCACTCCGTCGGCATACTGCGTGACGATGGCTTTGAGGGCTGCGTCTTCGCCGGTGAGGCGGTTAAACATCGGCTGCAATTCGCCGCTCAGGGTGCGTTCCAAGGTCTGGCATGCGGCAATAGCGGCCTTGGCCTCGGCTGAGTTGGCGTTTTGCTTGAGCGGCGCGGGAATGGCCTGGATTTTGGCTACGGCGTCGGCCAACTGAGTGGAGATTTTCTGAGCCAACTGCGGATTTTTTGCGGCAGTCAGAGCCATGATTGAGGCCTGATTGACAGTGCCGTCAACGGAGCCGAGGAGCACGTTTCGCACCGAACCCATATTAGCCACGCAGTCATCGCCGGTGGTGAAAATGGCCAACGGCGAGGGAATTTTCTCGGTGGCCACGTCTTCCACTTCGTCGGCACATTCGTCGATCATGTCATTGACCGTCACTGAAGCGGCCTGAGTTTTAATCTTGATGGATTCCTCGGTGAGCCATTCCTGGAGCTGCTC